>CAZQPJ010000122.1:0-7399 GCA_964595105.1 uncultured Bifidobacterium sp. | reverse complement strand
CGCTGGAGCGACCACCAGCCCATCGTGGTGTTCCAGGACCAGCACATCCTCCCCACAGCCCTGCCCCACTTCGACTCGGTCTGGATCGCCGACCACTTCTACGGGTTCGACGCCAAGACCGACCCGTTCCTCGAGGCCTGGACCACCCTCACCTGGCTCGCCGCCCGCTACCCGAACGTGGAGCTCTGTCACCACGTGCTCGGGCACGGCTACCGGCCGCCAGCGCTCACGGCGAAGATGGCCGCCACACTGCAGACCCTGTCGGGCGGACGCTTCGTGCTCGGCATCGGTGCCGGCTGGCGTGACGACGAATACCGCGCCTACGGCTACGAGTTCCCAACGGCCAAGGTCCGCTTCGAGCAGCTCGAGGAGGTCATCACCATCTGCCGTCTGATGTGGACGCAGGACGAGCCGACGTTCGAGGGCCGTCACTTCCGCATCGACGGCGCCAGCGCACCCCCGCTGCCGAACCCCGTGCCGCGCATCCTCGTGGGCGCTTCCGGCGAACAGATCGGCCTCCCGATGGTGGGCCGTCTCGCCGACGGATGGAACTGCTGGTACCGCGGTGACGACGACTGGAACCGTCGCAAAGGCATCGTGTCTGCCGCTGCGGAGAAGGCCGGCCGCAACCCGGCTGACATCGAGATCACGAACACCATCGAACGCGCCCTGCCCACCACCGACGAGGAGAGCGAGCAGTGGCTCGACGTGCTGCGCCACCGCATCGACATCGGCATCACCCACTTCGTGCTCGACTTCGGCCACCCGCAGAGCGCCGACCCGGCACTCCGCTTCGTCGAGCAGGTGATGACCCCACTGAAGACCGACCACGCATGAGCATCGACATCCGCCTCATGCAGCCACACGAAGTGCGAGCCTCCGCCGACGCGTCGCGCCTCGCCCTCTTGATGCCCCGCGCCGACGATGACGCCTGGGAGACGGCCCGCGGCGGTTGGGACCACGGCTACATAGGTGCCTCCGCATGGGAGGGCGACCGCTGTGTCGGCCATGTCGGCGCCTTCGACTTCACCACGATGGTGCCAGGCGGAGCCCGCCTCGCCACGGCAGGACTCTCCAGGGTCGGAGTGCTGCCCACCCACACCCGCCGCGGCCTCCTCACCCGGATGATGCACATGGTGCTCACCGAGGAGCGGCGCAACGGCAAGGTGTTGGCAGGCCTGCTCGCCAGCGAGGTCGGCATCTACCCGAGGTTCGGATTCGGACTCGCCACCGAGGAACACCGCCTTGTCATCGACGTGCCGCGCGTCGGCCACATCGCAGGCACCGCGCCCGGCTCGTTCGAGCTCGTCCCTCACGCCGACGTGCTGGCGGTCGTCGACGACATCTACCGGCGTGTGGTCGCACGGCCCGGCACCATCGAGCGAACCCCCTGGTTGCTGCGACGCTACTTCGAGAAGGCGGTGAGCGGTACGGGTACCGATGTGGTGGTGGTGCACCGGTCGCCCACCGGCACTGCCGACGGATACGTCCACTACGCGGTGAAGTGGCACGAGACCGATGGTGTCGAGCGACTCGGCGAATGCGAGGTGCACGAACTCATCGGTGGCACGCCCGCAGTGGAACTGGCCCTGTGGCAGTACCTGTGCAACGTGTCGCTGGTGCGCACCATCAACGTCGACCGCATCGGGAAGGACCTACTGCTGCGCCATGCCGTGGCCGACCCCCGGGCGGTGAAGGTGCTCGGTCAATGGGACGAACTGTTCCTTCGGCCGCTGCAGGTCGGCCAGTGCCTCGCGGCCCGCACCTACAACGCCGTCGACAACGAGGTGACCCTCGCTGTGAACGACCACCTGTTCCCCGACAACGATGGCGTGTGGACAGTGTCGGCCGAAGGCGCACGACCCACCACCTCAGCGCCGGAGGTCACCGCGTCGGTCAACGCCCTCGGCAGCACGTTGCTCGGCGGAATGAGTTGGGTCGACCAGGCAGTGCTCGGCCGGGCGACCGGCGATACCGACGCGCTGCGACGCCTCGACACCCTGTTCCACCACCACCCACTGCCCTACTGCGGCTCGTTCTTCTGACCCCGAACAGCGGCTCACACCGGGAGGTCTAGGGTTCGCCCCGGTGCCGAACGATTCCGACCGCCAGTACCGACGCCGCAGCCTGTGGCTCGACCTTCTCGACGAGCCGCTCACCCCGCGCCCGACGCTCGACGGCGACACCCACGCCGACGTCGCAATTGTCGGCGGCGGCATGACTGGACTGTGGACCGCCTACTACCTGTCGGTCACAGCACCGAGCCTCCACATCACGGTCGTCGAACGAGACATCGTCGGCTTCGGCGCCTCGGGTCGCAACGGGGGATGGGCCAGTGCGGGCATGGCCGGCCGCGCCACCACCTACCTCAAGCACCACGGCGCAGGTGCCGTGACCCGCGCCGTGCAGTGCACCAACGAGTCGATCGACGAGATCGGACGCGTCGTCGATGCCGAGGGCATCGGTTGCGGATTCAGCAAACAGGGCACCCTCACGGTGGTCACGAGTCAGCCCCAGCACGACCGGCTGAAGGCCGGATTCGAGTCATCGCGCCGTCTGGGGACAGCCAGTGAGGGTGAACGGCTCCTCCACGCCAGCGAGGTTGCCCAGCACGCGAACGTTGCCGGTGCGATCGGCGGAATGTTCACCCCGCACTGCGCGGCAGTCGACCCAGCCCGCCTCGTGCGCGGCCTTGCTGCGGCATGCGAGCGACGCGGCGTGCGCATCGTCGAACAGACCGCTGCCACCCGCATCGAGCGCGGCGCCGTGCACACCGACCACGGAGTGGTGCGGGCCGACACCGTGCTGCGCACCACCGAGAGCTACACGGTGCAGTTGCGCGGCCACCAGCGCGACTACCTGCCCCTCACCTCGCTGATGATCGCCACGGAGCCGCTACCCGACCACGTGTGGGCCGAGATCGGCTGGCGCACCGGCCTCACCATCGGCGATCGACGACACCTGTTCTTCTACGCACAGCGAACACCCGACGGCCGCATCGCCATCGGCGGGCGTGGCGCGCCGTATCCACTGCGACGCGCCATGGACCCGAGCCGAGAGCAGAACGACGCCGTGCGACAGCGCCTCGTGAACGTGCTCCACACTCACTTTCCCGCCGTGGCCGGCGCCGCCATCACCCACCACTGGGGCGGCACACTGGCGGTGCCGCGTGACTGGAGCATGGGCATCCACTTCGACCCTGCGACCCGCATGGGCAACGCCGGCGGCTACAGCGGCCACGGCGTGGTGGCGGCGAACATCTCCGGGCGAACGTTGGCGCACATGGTGACGGGCGAGGCGTCCGACCTCGTGACGATGCCCTGGGTGGCACACCCACCGCGGCGATGGGAACCGGAGCCGTTGCGGTGGTTGGCGTCGCAGGCAATCGTCAACACGTTGCGCACCGCCGACATCCACGAAGACCGCACCGGCCGCACCGCGAAACGGGTGCGGCTCATCAAGCGCTTCCTCCCTTCGGCATAACCCACCGATCTCTCACCCTTCTCGGGTTCGCGTCACACCTTTGCCGCGGATGATGCACACACCTCACCGATGAGGTTCGCAACTCCCCCAGCGAAAGGAAACGACATGACCCCCAAGCGGAAGATCCAACGAGGCCTCGTGTGGGCCGTAGCCGGTGCTTCGGCATTCGGGCTCGGTATCGGTGCCACCAGCCTGGTGAGCGCTGCCTCGAGCAGCACCACCGACACGGCCGTGGTGAGCACGAACACCGGATCCAGCACCGGATCCAACACGGTGCTGCCGCCGCTCGACCAGACCGGCACGCCGCCCGCCGACGACGCCAACCGCCCCGATCCGGCATCGCTGCCGAACGGCCCCGGCGAGACCGTGCTCACCGGCGATGACGCAGCGAAGGTGACCGAAGCAGCGCTGGCCGCCGAGCCGGGCGCCACCGTGGTGCGCATCGAGACCGACACCAACGGTCACGCCTTCGAGGCACACGTGCAGTTGGCCGACGGCTCGTACAAGACGCTCTACTTCACCGCCGACTACGCGGCCGACGGCTCGGAGACCGGCTTCGGCCCCGGCGGCCCCGGCGGACCCTGCGGCCCCGGCCACCACGGCCACCACGGCTGACCGCGCCTTCACACCACACATCCCCCGCCTCCACGGGCCGGCGCTCTCCGCAGCACCGGCCCGTGGTCGCGCCCGCCCCACGAATAGTCACTCGTTGACTATTCGTGCCGTCCATCGCTAGGGTTCCGCCGTGCCCACCCGATCGATCACACGGTTCAGCGCGGCCCTGCTGCTGTTCGCCCTCGCGTCGTGCGGTTCGACCTCGACCGGCGCCACGCCCGACAGCACGGTGCCGGTCAGCAGTGCTCCGGCCAGCACCACACAGGGCACCGACGATGTTGCCGGCCCGATCACCGTGATGGCTGCAACGTCGCTCACCACGGCCTTCACCGACATCGCCACCGCCTTCACCGCACTGCATCCCGCGGCGAGGGTCACCTTCAGCTTCGGCGGTTCGAGTTCACTCGCCACGAGCATTGTCGGCGGCGCGCCGGCCGACGTGTTTGCCTCTGCCGACTCGAAGAACATGGACAAGGTGGTCGCTGCGTCGGCCACCTCCGGCGACCCGACGGTGTTCACCACCAACTCGCTCAGCATCGTGGTCCAGCCCGGCAACCCGAAGGGGATCTCCTCGCTCGCCGACCTCGCCCGACAGGGCGTCACGGTGGCCACGTGCACCGACGAAGTTCCCATTCGGCGGTACACCGACCAGGTACTCGCCGCGGCCGGAGTGACCGCCAACTTCGTCACGTTCGAGGCGAACGTGGGCGGCATCGTCACCAAGGTCACCACCGGCGCGGTCGACGCCGGCATCGTGTACCGCACCGACGTGCTGGCTGCAGGCAGCAGCGCGAAGGGCGTGTCGATTCCCACGTCGGTGAACGTGACCGCCGAGTACCCCATCGCCGCCCTCGCCGGGTCGGGCAACGCCCGCACCGCGCAGGCCTTCGTCGACTTCGTCCAGTCGGCCGAGGCCCAGACCATCCTCGCCTCGTACGGATTCGGCGAAGGGTGAACCGGCGGGCACGCAGCGCCCGCCTGGCCCGCCATCGGCCGCCGGCAGCGGTACGGATTCTCGGCACGTTGGCCATCGCTTTCTTCGTGCTGCCCTTCGCGGGCCTGTTGTGGAAGGCCCCGTGGCGGAGCCTGTGGAGCGTGCTCGGAACACAGGAGGTGCGCACCGCCCTGTGGCTGTCGCTGCGCACGTCGCTCACCTCCACCGTGCTCGCCACCGTGCTCGGCGTACCGCTGGCGTGGATGCTCGCCCGCATCGACTTCCCCGGCCGGCGACTGGTGCGCGCCATCGCCACGATGTCGATGGTGCTGCCACCGGTGGTGGGCGGCGTGACGCTGCTGTTCTCGCTCGGCAAGCGCGGCCTGTTCGGCCAGTACCTCGACCAGTGGTTCGGCTTCCAACTCACCTTCAGCGCGTGGGGCGTGGTGGTGGCGCAGACGTTCGTCGCCATGCCCTTCCTGGTGCTCAGCGTGGAGGGCGCCATCCAACAGTTCGACCCTCGGTTCGAAGGCGCGGCACGCACACTGGGGGCGTCGGACTGGTACGTGTTCCGCCACGTCACGGTGCCTGCCGTGCGCAGCGGTGTGGCCGCCGGCATGGTGCTGGCGTGGGCCCGTGCGTTCGGCGAGTTCGGTGCCACCATCACGTTCGCCGGCAACTTCCCCGGCACCACGCAGACCATCTCCATCGCCACCTATCTGGCGCTCGATGTCGACCAGCGACAGGCGGTGGCACTGAGCCTGCTGATGATCGGCATCTCGCTGGCGGTGCTGGTGAGCCTGCGCGACCGATGGTTGGGCCGCCCCGACCAGAGGGTGCTGAGATGAGTCTGCAGGCGCGCATCGTGGTCCACCGCGGCACGTTCACGCTCGACGTGGACATCACCGTCGACGAGGGTGCCGTGGTGGCAGTGCTGGGGCCCAACGGCTCGGGCAAGACCACGCTGTTGCACGCCCTGTGCGGCCTGCTTCCGCTCGACGACGGACGCATCGAAGTGGACGGTGCGGTGCTCGACGACCCCGCCTCGGGCGTCTTCGTGCCGTCGGCGAAGCGACCCGTGGGGGTGGTGTTCCAGGGCAACCTCCTGTTCGAGCACCTGTCGGTGCGCGACAACGTGGTGTTCGGGTTGCGCGCCCGCGGCATGCGCGCCCCGCAGGCGTTGCAGCAGGCGACGCCCATCATCGACAGGTTGCAGTTGGGCTCCCTGCTCGATCGCCGCCCAAGCTGGCTCAGTGGTGGCCAGGCCCAGCGTGTTGCCATTGCACGCGCACTCGTCACCGGCCCCCGGGTGCTGCTGCTCGACGAACCCACATCGGCGCTCGACACCACCACCCGGGCGCAGGTGCGCGCCGACTTCGGCGGAGTGCTCGGCGGGTTCGCCGGCTACCGCGTGCTCGTCACCCACGACCCCGATGACGCCGTGGCCTTGGCCGACACGGTGGTGGTGCTCGACCACGGTCGTGTGGTGTGGCAGGGGCACGCTGGCGACTACACGCCCTGACACCTGCGGTACCGTCGTGCTCCGCGACATGCCCCACCGTCCGTGAGGCCGCCGTTCCCACCCACGTAGGAGCCCGAGATGCCGGGGTTGACTCATCTCCAACGACTCGAGGCCGAGAGCATCCACATCTTCCGCGAGGCGGTGGCCGAGTCGGCGAACCCGGTGATGCTCTACTCGCTCGGCAAGGACAGCTCGGTCATGCTGCATCTGGCGCGCAAGGCGTTCTTCCCGTCGCCCCTGCCGTTCCCGCTGCTGCACGTCGACACGACGTGGAAGTTCCGCGAGATGTACGAGTTCCGCGAGCAGGTGATGGCGCAGGGCGACGTCGAGTTGATCGTGCACCGCAACCCCGAGTGCGTGGCGCAGGGCATCAACCCGTTCACCCACGGCTCGGCGCTGCACACCGATCTCTGGAAGACCGAGGGGCTGAAGCAGGCGCTCGACCAGCACGCCTTCGACCTCGCGTTCGGTGGTGCCCGCCGCGACGAGGAAGCGTCGCGAGCGAAGGAGCGCGTGTTCTCGATCCGCTCGGCGCAGCACCGGTGGGACCCGAAACGGCAACGTCCCGAATTGTGGCGGCTCTACAACGCACGGGTGGCACCCGGCGAGAGCGTGCGCGTCTTTCCACTGTCGAACTGGACCGAACTCGACGTGTGGCAGTACATCCACCAGGAGTCGATTCCCATCGTGCCGCTCTACTTCGCCGCGGTGCGTCCGGTGGTGCGTCGCAACGGGACGCTCATCATGGTGAACGACGACCGCATGCCGGTGGAGCCGGGCGAGGTGGAACAGCGGATGGTGCGGTTTCGCACCCTGGGGTGTTATCCCTTGACCGGTGCCGTGCG
>CAZQPJ010000121.1:0-7421 GCA_964595105.1 uncultured Bifidobacterium sp. | reverse complement strand
AGACCATCACCAATGCCACCGAGGCGCGGGGTTGGCTCACTGCAGCGTTGGGTGATGAGGCGGTGGCACGGCACTTCGTGGCGGTCAGCACCAATGCGACGCAGGTGGCGGCGTTCGGTATCGACACCGCCAACATGTTCGGGTTCTGGGACTGGGTGGGTGGTCGGTACTCGGTCGATTCGGCCATCGGCCTCTCGCTGATGCTGTCGATCGGCCCGGATGGCTTCCGGAACTTCCTCGACGGCTTCCACACCATCGACGAGCACTTCCGGCGCACACCGCTGGCCGACAACGTGCCCGTGCTGCTGGGAATGCTGGGTGTCTGGTACCACAACGTGCTCGGTGCCGAGACGAAGGCGGTGCTGCCGTACGCGCACGAATTGCGCAGGTTCCCTGCCTACCTGCAGCAGCTCGACATGGAGAGCAACGGCAAGCGGGTTCGTCTCGATGGCACCGAGGTGGCCACGTCCACGGGGCCGATCGTGTGGGGCGAACCCGGCACCAACGGACAGCACGCGTTCTACCAACTGCTCCATCAGGGCACGCGGCTCGTGCCGGTCGACTTCATCGGGTTCGCCCAGCCGAACCATCCGCTCACCGGCCAGCACGACCTGCTGATGGCCAATCTGTTCGCGCAGGGTGAGGCGCTGGCGTTCGGCAAGACGCTGGCGGAGGTGCAGGCCGAGGGCATCGCCCCGCACCAGCAGGCCCACCGCGTGTTCCCCGGCAATCGGCCGAGCACCACCATCCTCGCTCCGAGGCTCACTCCGTCGGTGCTCGGACAGCTCATCGCGCTCTACGAGCACATCGTGTTCGTGCAGGGAGTGGTGTGGGGCGTCAACAGTTTCGACCAGTGGGGCGTCGAGCTGGGCAAGGCGCTCGCGACGCGCATCCTGCCGGAACTGTCCGACATCGCAGCGTCACCGCACGACAGCAGCACCGCGGGTCTCATCGAGTGGTACCGCGCCCACCGCCGCCCCGACTGACTGCGCGTCAGGGAACCCGTGCGAACACAGCCTTGAGGTAGGCGCCTTCGGGGAACGACACGGGATGGTCGACGGCGTGACCGGTGCGGCGCAGCTCGACGAGGGGCCTCCCGGCGCGCGCAGCGGAGCGCGCAACGGTGGCGTGGAATGCGTCGGCCGTCACCCGGCTGCTGCAACTGCATTGCACCAACAGGCCGTCCGGGCGGAGCAGCCTCACCGCCAGGTCGGTGAGCTTGGCGTAGGCACCCAACGCCCTGTCGGTCTCCGTGGAGCGCATCGCGAACGACGGCGGGTCGACCACCACGACGTCGAACCGGGAGCGCGCGCTGATGAGCCGGTCCATCTCCTTGAAGGCGTCGGCAACGATGGTCCGCGTGGAGCACGCCGCAACATCGGGGAGGTGACCGTTGAGTGCGAGGTTTCGTTCGGCGGCCGACAGGGTGGGCGCGCTGAGGTCGATGGCGGTCACCGACGCGGCGCCACCAGCGGCAGCGTGCACGGTGAAGCCGCCGGTGCTGGCGAAGACATCGAGCACGTCGGCACCGCGGCTGAGCGAGCCGAGGTGGGCGCGGTTGTCGCGCTGGTCGAGGAAGTGACCGGTCTTCTGGCCGCGCTCGACGTCGGCCTCGAACAACAGGCCGTGTTCGGTGAACAGCACCGGCCCATCGGGGGCTGTGCCGAGCAGGGCATCGCCCTCCTCGAGCCCGTGCAGTTGGTCGGAGGGAACGCTGCGGGCAAGGCGGAGCACCACGCTGGCGGGGTGCATCAGCTCGTCGATGGCGGGCAGCAGTTCGGCGAGGTGCGGCACCCAGGCGCCCGTGTAGATCTTCATCACGAGGGTCCGGTCGTAGCGGTCGAGCACGAGTCCGGGGAACCCGTCGTTCTCGCCGTTGAGGCAGCGATACCCGTTCGTGTCGCCGCGGTCGATGATGGGACGTCGGCGAGCCATCGCCTCCTGCAGTCGCTGTCGCCAGAACGTGCCGTCGATGGTGACGGGCTTGCCCTGGTGCACCACCTTCAGCCTGATGGGGCTCGTGGGGTCCCAGAGGCCGATGGCCGCGAAACGTCGATCGTCGTCGAACACGACGGCCAGGTCACCAGGAGCACCCTCGTGCGACGTCGACACGATGGACCCGTCGTACACCCACGGGTGGCCGGAGCGAACCCTGCGGAGCGCATCGGGAGTGATGCGCAGCGCCACGCGTTTGTGGCTGGGCCGGGGCAGGGAGTTGGTGGAGGGCACGCCACGAGGGTAGGGGACGGAACGGTGTGTCCGGTCGGGCCGCTGCGTCGGGCACAATCGGGGGATGGCGTTCAACCAACTCGAGCGGGTTACCAACCTGATGACCGTTCTGCTCGAGACTCGCGCGCCGCTCACGCTCGAGCAGATCGTCAATGCCCTGCCCGGCCAGTACCCCGAAGGGGTCGACGCGTGCCGTGCGGCCTTCGAACGCGACAAGAAGTTGCTGCGCAACGTGGGCGTGCCGATCGACACCGAGACCCTCGGTGGCAACGATGCCGGGCGCACGGCGTACCGCATCGATCGCGCCCGGTACGAACTCGCCGGGCTCGACCTCACGGCCGACGAGCGACATGCGTTGCATCTTGCGGTGGCCGCCTCGAGGAACACGGATGCCCGCTACGGCGTTCTGAAACTCGGTGCCGACGGCCGTATGACCTCGTCGGTGGTGGCCGACATCCCCGACCTCGATCAGTTGCCGACGCTGCGCGAGGCCGCAGCCCGACGTTCCAGCGTCACCTTCACCTACCGAGGTCGCGAGCGCACCGTTCACCCCTACACGCTCCTCAAACGAGACGGTTTCTGGTACGTGGTGGGCTTCGAGGTCGAGCACGGGGAGGCTCGCACCTACCGGGTCGACCGCATCGCGGGCGAAGTCGAGCGCGGTGAACCGGATGCCTTCGAACGACCGTCCGACTTCGACCTCGAGTCAGTGTTCCCCGCAGACCCGAAGATGCTCGGCGACAACTCGGCGGCTCGGGCCGTGGTGCGGGTCGACCGGGCCAGGGCCGCCGAGGTGGAGGCCGAAGTCGGCTCGGCCGCGGTGACGGCGCGCCATGCCGACGGATCGCTCGAGGTCTCGGTGCCCTGCGCCAACGTCGATGCCTTCCGGTCGTGGCTGTTCGGCTTCGGTGACCATGCCGAGGTGCTCGGTCCCGCCGAGGTCCGCGCCGAAGTGGTCGTCTGGTTGCAGCAACTGGCAGGTCGGCCGTGACGGCGAAGCGTGGTCCGCGGCCCGCCGAGGAACGCCTTCGCGGGTTGCTCGTGATGTTGCCGTGGCTGCTCGAACGGGGGCGCACCGAGGTGCCGGAGATGGCCGCCCACTTCGGTCTCACTCCGCAACAGTTGATCGACGACCTCCTGCTGGTGGCGATGTGCGGCCGGTCCGACTCCCCGGACGAGATGATCGAGGTGATCATCGACGACGACGACCGCTGGGTGGAGATCGGCACCCCACGGTTCTTCACCAAGCCGATGGGCTTCAATGCCGACGAAGCCTTCGCCCTGCTCGCCGCCACGAAACTGGCGATGGAGATGCCGGGCTTCGATGCGTCGGGTCCGCTCGGTCGGGCACTGGCGAAACTCGTTGCCGTGGTGGGCGACCCGGCTCTGGTGGTCGACGAGGACCGCCCGGAGTTCACCGATGTCGTGGTGGCTGCCACGGAGTCGGTCGAACGTCTCGCCATCACCTACCGCTCCGCCAACAGCGACACGGTCAGTGTGCGCGAGGTGACCCCGCGATTGGTGTTTCCCGACAGGGGCGAGTGGTATCTGCGCGCCGACGATCACTCGGTCGGTGGTGAGCTGCGGACGTTCCGCATCGACCGCATCGAGGCCTGCGAACGAACGGGCGTCGTCGATGCCCGACGCGAGGTGCCGACCCCCGATGTCGACACCTGGTACGCCGACACCGAGTTGCCGGTGGTCACCCTGCGCCTGCCGCTGAGCGCCCGGTGGGTGGTGGAGCGCTATCCGCATCGTGCGGTTCGGGCGGTGGACGACGGCCTCGAGGTCGACCTCACGGTGGCGAACGACGAGTGGCTCGACGAACTGCTGCTGCGCGTGGGGGCACAGGGTCGAGTGGTGATGCCAGCCGACTGGTCTGGTCGCGGCGCCGCTGCGGCACAGCGCTTGCTGCGGCGCTACGAGGCAGCGGGCAGCGACGCCAACTGATCGACCGTCACCACGCCGTGTGCGCGGAGCAGGTGGGGGAGTACTGCGGCGGTGGCTTCGGCATCGGCGAGGGCATCGTGCGGTCGGTCGAGCGAGACGCCGTAGCGAACGCACAGGTCGGCGAGTCGATGTGACATGGTGCGACCGGGATCGAGGGCGCGCGACAGGCGGAGCGTGCACAACGGATCGGCGATGGGAAGTTCCACACCGACTTCGGCGGCGGCAGCGCGGAGGAATGCGAGATCGAACGACGCGTTGTGCGCGACGAAACGGGTGTCGCGGAGCCGTGCCGCGAGTTGGCGCATCACCGATTCGAGCGGTGGTGCATGCCGGAGGTGCCGCCGGTGAATTCCGTGCAAGGAACTGGGCCCGACGCGGAAGAACACCCGTCGCCGCGGGGCGACGAGGGTGCTCCACTTCGACAGGACCATGCCATCGCCATCGACAGTGACCACCCCGACCTGGAGCACACGGTGCCGGCGGACGTCGAGCCCGGAGGTCTCGACGTCGACCACGGCGAACCGCTGGCTTCCGACCGGACGTGTCATGTGCTGCACCTTATGGCACGGGTGCGTCGAGGTTTCCTGTGGTCAGGCGCCGCCGGCCATCTGCTGCAGGAGAGTGTCGCGATCGAAGTAGTCGCGCCAGAGGGTGATGAGGCCCTGCTCGACGACGAACAGGCCCGCCACCGGAAGCTCGAGCCAGCGCTCGCCGGCGCCGAACCGGTCGATTCGCTCGTTCATCACCACGCCCGCCCAGCGATCGCCGTGCTCGACCTGGTGGTGCACGATCCACTCGATCGTGTCGAAGGGGGCGAGGAACGGCCCTAGAACACCGGCAACTGCGTCGCGACCGTGAACCTTCCCCATCGGGACGTTGTCGTACTCGACGTCGGGGGCGAGGTGGTCGAGCGCTGCGTCGAGGTTGCGCTCCTCGACGGCGTGGATGAACGACGTCACGATCTGTCCCGGCATGCAGTCACCATAGATCGATCGATCGCAACCGTCCTGCACGCTGACGGCGACGAGCAGCGACCTCAGGCGAGGCTGCGGGCGCGGACGCCGATGGGCGCCGACACCGTGTAGCCAGCCAAGTGGCGATCCTCTTCGCTCTCGCCAGCCCAGTAGCCGTACTCGTGGTTGTTGCGGGCGAACTCGCGGCACTCGCCCATCACCGGGCACGACATGCAGAGGCGGCGAGCCTTGGCCTCGCGACGTACGCGGGCCTGCGGGCGCTCGGCACGGGGCGGGAAGAACAGCGTCGTCTGACCCTTGCAGACGGCGTCGTCCATCCAGCCGCTCTCGGTGACCGGGCTACGGGGGATCGAGATGACCTGCACTGCAACCATGGGAGCCTCCGGCGACACGGACGTTCAGTGCCCTTTAGCACTAAACCTGTTTTCATACTAAATGGTTTCCGGAGGTTGTCAAGAGGTTCAGAGAAGTTCTGCGGCGAGGCTCGCCACGGTGCTCCGTTCGCAGGCGGTGAGGGTGATGTGGCCGAAGCACGCCTGGCCGCGGAATGCCTGGATGAGCACGGCAAGTGCGTTGTTCGACTCGCCCAGATACGGCGCGTCGATCTGGCTCGTGTCGCCGGTGAAGATCACCTTCGTGCCCTCGCCCACCCGGGTGAGGACGGTCTTCAAGGTCGTGGGCTCGAGGTTCTGTGCCTCGTCGACCACCACGATCTGCCGGTGCAGGCTTCGACCGCGCAGGAACGTGACCGACTCGAGTGACAGCTGGTTGCGGCCAACGAGCTCATCGACCAGTCGATGTGCGTCGCGGGCACTGCGCTGGTCGGTGAGGGCGACGATTGCGTCGTGGATGGCCGACATCCACGGGTCGAGTTTCTCGTCGAGGCCGCCGGGCAGGAAGCCCACGTCGGCGCGTCCGACCGGCACCAGTGGCCGATAGACGGCCAAGCGCTCGTAGCGGCGCTGCTCCACCACTTGCTCGAGCCCGGCGGCGATGGCGAGCAGGGTCTTGCCCGTCCCGGCGCGGCCGTCGAGGGCGACCACGCTGACATCCGGGTCGAGGAGGAGCTCGAGTGCGAACCGTTGTTCCTTGGAGCGCGACCGGAGGCCCCATGCCTCGGGGGCGGCGTGGGCGATGAGGCGCAACTCTCCGTCGACCTTGCGGGCGAGCGCCGACTGGGAGCCACTGCGGACCACCGCGAACCCGTTCTCGTGGAGATCGGTCCCTCCGTTCGTCTCGGCGGCATCGATGGCGCCCGCCGCGTACATCGTGTCGACCGCGTCTGCGTCGGCCTCGAGGGTGGTCCATCCGGCATCACGCGTGGCGGCGCGCCGGCCAGCCGGATGGTGCTCGACGGCCTCGAGGCCGAGGTGTGCCGCCTTGATGCGCAGCGCTGCATCGTTCGACACCATTCGTGTGGGCGCGTGGACTGCCTGACCGAGCGCTGCGCCGATGATGCGATTGTCGGGGATGTTCGGGTCGAGACCGTGCTCGATGAGCAAGTGCCGCTGCACTCCGTTGATCTCGACCTGGAGAGTGCCCTGTGCGGCAGGGTCGCCGATCGACACGGGCGTGGCAAGTGAACCGCCTGCGCGCACCCGGTGTTCCTCGATGGTGCGCAGGGCCGTGCGTGCGGCGCGCCCGACGTCGTCGGCACGTGTCTTCAGCGAATCGAGTTCTTCGATGACGGTGAAGGGGATCACCACATCGCAGCCAGCGAAGCCGTCGAGGCAGCCGGGATCACCGACGAGCACCGATGTGTCGAGCACGACCCTCGTACGCACACCTCCTTCCCTGCGGCTCTCATCATCGAGATGAACATCGACTCGGGAAGGCACAACGTGGGTCAACGTGACTCCTGGTGCTGTTGGTGTGGTGGTCCGGATCGGCCGGGACGCGCTTTTCCTATCGCGACGCGACGCTTCGTTGGTGGATGCCTGTGGCACGCGACACAAGTTGCAAATGCAACAAGGTAGGTGCTTGTAATTCGCGCGAAAACCAGTTTCGATACGCGTCGTAACGAACAGTTACCGAGCACACCCGATACCCGGAGGTATCCCGTCAAAATGACCAAAGCAGAATTGATCGATGCAGTGGCCGCCCAGGCCGGCGTCACCAAGGCTGATGCAGAGCGCACTGTCGGTGCGTTCTTCGACATCGTGACCGCCACCGCCAAGAAGGGCGGCAAGGTTGCCTGGCCGGGCTTCGGCTCGTTCAGCACCTCGAAGAGCAAGGCCCGCACTGGTCGCAATCCGCAGACGGGTGCCC
>CAZQPJ010000120.1:0-7481 GCA_964595105.1 uncultured Bifidobacterium sp. | reverse complement strand
TCGGCACCGCGGATCTCCACGATCACGGCCCGGCCGTCGTTCGGGTCCTTCGGCAACAGCAGCACGCGAAGTTCCTCGTTCAGTTCCACGAGGGCCGCCTCAGCTTCGGCGAGTTCGGCCCGCAACAGGTCGCGCTCGGCCTCGTCGGCAACCGTCAGCAACTCCCGCGCTGCGTCGGCGTCGGCGGTGCGGGCGCGGATGCGGCGAACACAGTCGACCACCGGCGTGAGGTCCTTGTAGCGCCGGGTGACGTCGCGCAGGCGCGCCTGATCGCTGACGATGTCGGGGTCGGAGAGACTCGACTCGAGCGAGACGAACTCATCCTCCACTGCTTGCAGACGATCGAGCACCGGGGTTCCAGACTAGGGCGCGCTCGCCGGAACGGTGTCGACCGGCACCAACTCGATGCCCGCCGCCGCGGCCAGTTCACGCTGCACCGCCACGGCATCGCGCGACGGCACCACCAGCAGGCAACGCCGCGTACCGAGTGCGGTACGCGCATCGACCGCGAACGGCACCGCATCGAGGTCGACGCCACTGCTGCACACCACCGTCACCTGCTGGCCGTCGACGATCGCCGCCGCCACACACGGAACGGGGTCCTTGAGGTTCAGGCGCGGCACGGGGGGCGGCACCACCACGAGCGAACTGGCCCCGACGATCGACGGATCGGCCACCAGTCGGTGGCGGAGCATCCGCTCCTGGGCCAACCGACCCAGCGGGTGACCGCGTTGTTCGGTCACTCGGTGCTGCACCACCGCCTGCACCACGTCGCGCAGGGCGGGGGCACTCGGGCGGTCGCCGTGCAGCGCCAGGAAGGCCTCCCGGTCGTGTGCGCCCACGCCCACCTCGAGGCGAGTGACGTGCAGGTACGGGTCATCGACCACACGGCACACCTCGAGGCCAGCCACCTCCCCTGCCAGCACCCCGAACTCGACCCGTGGCTCGGCGCCGGCCTCGATGATGACGGCCTTGAACTCCAGATGGTGCTCCGGCACGGGCGGTGCCACGGGCAACGGTTCGGCCATCGCGGGCAGCAGCGTGCGCCCCTCGGCATGCCACACACTGATGGGGAACCCGAATCCGGCAGCGCGACGCGCCAGCGTCGCCGTGGCTTCCTCGGCAACGAGGTGAAGCCCCGCCGCACCCTGTCGCATCGCCCACGCCAACGCCCCGCCGAGGCTGCTCCCGGGGCGAGTCGCCAGCAACACCCACGCGTCGTCACCATGGCGCAGCGCCGCCCCACCCGGGTGTTCGCCGGGCACCAGCACCGGCTCGCCGCCCACGTGGTCGCGAACCAGCGCGCCGAGCTTGATGGCATTCAGTCGAGCGAGGCGTGACGGGTCGTTCACCCCGCCCACGCTACGGCTCGTCAGCCGCTGAACCAGCCGGTGATGTCGACCACGAGGTCGAGGCTTCCGTTCTGGTTGTAGAGGTTCACCGTGCCGTCGGTGCCCACCCGCACGATGGCGAGGTTCGACACGGACACGCCAGCGCGCGGGTTGAGGTTCGCTGCGGTGGGCCGGGCGATACCCCCGGGCCATGCCGTGATGAACGTGTTGGCCGTGGGCGACGAGGCAGCGATGGTGAGCGCCACCGCCGACACGCCCGTCGACGGCACACCACCGACACCAGTCACCTTCAGGTTCACGGTGCTGGTCGGGCCCATCGGGTCGACCGTGTCGAGTCGAGTGTCGAGCACCCGGTGGGGAGCCATGCAGAAGTGGCGACCGGGTGCCGTCGACGACAGGTAGCCCACCACGTCGACCACCACATGAGTGGTGCCGTTGGCGTTGTAGATGCCCACCTTGCCGTTGGTGCCGATCTTGGCGATCACGAGGTTGGGCACGGTGGCACCGGCCGGGAAGTTGAGGCTCGACGCAAGTGGGCGCGTCTGGCTCGACGGCCACACGGTGAGGTATCCGCCCGCGGTGGGTTGCACTGCCGTGACGTTCAGCACCACCGAGTCGGCACTCGCCGGCACTCCGCCGACGCCGCGCACCGCGAGGTGGTACGCGCCGGCGGGCCCCAACGCGCCGGTGCGGCCGCCGGTACCGACACGCGTGTCGAGCGCACGGAACGGCGTCAGCCCCTGAAGTCGGTTGGCCGCAGTGCTGCGGAAGTAGCCGACCACGTCGACCACGCAGTGGGCCGCACCTGCGTCGTTGGTGATGTTCACGCGCCCACCGGCACCCGGCGCGGCGATCACCATGCTGCCCATCGCGTACCTCGCCGGCACCGACACGTTGGCCACATCGGCCGCGGCACCTCCGGCGGGCCACACGCGGAAGGCACTCGCATCGGTACCGCCGACCGCGGTCACGTTCAAGGCCACCGCGGTGACACCCGTCGTCGGCACACCGCCCACGCCGGTCACCTGCACCTCGGCGGTGGTGCCGGCGCCGAGCGGAACCATGCGACCGGCGGAGCGCGAGTCGTAGAGCCGTGCCGGGGTGAGCCCCACCCAGTCGCCCAACACCGCCGGCGGCACGGAACCCGCCGCCACGCCGACACCCGGTACCGACTCGAGGAAGCCGAGGTTCGGGAAGGTCCCTCCCAGTACGGCCGACGAGCCGCCACCCATCCATCCGTCGATCACGGTGGCATACATCGACCGGAAGTCGACGTTGAAGCCCATGCGGTCCCACCGCTCGAGCCCGACGAGGCTCGGCTGCGCGCCGTAGAGCCCGCCCTTCACACCGGCGCCGATCACGAAGTGATTGTTCGCCGTGCCGTGATCGGTGCCCATCGAGTCGTTCGCCCAACTGGTGCGACCGAACTCGCTGTAGGTCATCACGGTCACGCGACTGCGGAAGCGGTCGTCGAGGGTGGTGAAGAAGGCACGCAGGGCGTCGTCGAACTCCGTCAGCAGTTCCACCAACCGGGCCGGTTGCCCCGAGTGCGTGTCGAACCCGTCGTAGCCGGTGTCGATGACCCGGAGCCCGAGGTCGGCGTTCACCAGTCGGGCCGCCACGGTCATCTTCCGCACGAGGTCGTTGTCGGGCAGGTCCCGCTGGAACACGGGGCTCACCTGCTGGCCGACATCGATCACGTCGCGCATCACGGAGGCCACCGACTCGTGCCAGGCGCCGCGCCCCGACGCGCCACCGGCGAACCGCCGCATCGCCGCGTAGCCGCGCTGCGCGTCGGCCGACGACTCGCCGCCGAAGCCCATCCCCCACGGCGGCACGGCGATGCCCCGTGTCTGTTCGCCCACGAGATGCAGGGGCAGACCGCCGCCCACGTGCGCAGCGCGCAGCAGGTCTCGGCTCGACATGCCGTCGAGCCAACGGCCCACCCAACCCGACGTCGGTGCGCCGCTGCCGGCGTGCCCGTACATCCAGGTGGCCATCGAACTGAAGTGGCTGAGGTCGGGGTTGGGATAGCCGACACCCTGCACCACCGCCACGTCACCGCGGTCGTACATCGACTTCAGGAACGGCAGGCTCGGGTGCAGACCGACGTGCGGGCCGAGCGGCAGGAGTTGGGCAGCGGCCATGGCGAGTGCGCCGTGCTGCGCCAGATAGTCGGCATTGTCGAACGGGACCACGGTGTTGAGACCGTCCGAGCCACCGAACATGCCCACCAGCACCACGATGCCGTCGGCCGCGCCGACCGGCGCCGCCCACGCCTCACCGCCCGGGGCGAACCCGTCGAAGGTGCCCATCAGCGCCCCGGCGCCGACGCCGAGCCCCACCAGTTGGAGGAAACGGCGGCGATCGAGTCGGGCGGCGTCATCGTCGCGGATGGTGCGGAGGTTCATCGGGTCCATCGCCTACGCCACCTGCATCTCGGGTGACACCATTGCCATCACCAACAGGTTCGTGCTCTCCCACCACGAACCCCACGGGCTCGCCAGTCGCTCATCCACGCAGTACTGCACCATGGCCGCGCGGGTGGTGGTGCTCAGCGACAGGCCGAACATGCGCGCCGCTTCATCGACCGCCTCGGCAGGCGTGCGGCCGGCAGCGATGTCGTTGGCGTCACCGTCGCGGAGTCGCCAGGTCACCCACTGCGCCATCTCGGCGCGGGCCCCGAACTGCCCGGTGTCGACCCAGTAGCCGTTGGTCTTCCAGCCCGCCACGTTCGGAGGGTTGAAGAGCACCTGACCCATTCCCTCGGTGCTCCACTGGGGGTTGAGGTCGACGGCCCGGAGGCCGGTGTGGTGCGCAATGGCGGTCACGAACTCGATCGGCGAGCGCACCATCCCCTGCCGGGCGGTCACGCTGTAGAACGCGTCGTGCATCAGCATCGCCCTCACCCACGGGCGCATCTCCATGTCGGCATCGAACAGCACCTGCGCCAGCTCGTCGACGACCGCAGTGGAGGGGTTCTCGTGCGCCAGGAACGTCCACAGTTTCCGGGTGAGGAACCTGCAGGCGATCATCTTCGTGGTGAGGTTCTCGCGCAGCAGGAAGTCGATGATGTCGGGCCCGTCCCATGCCCGGGTGACACCCATGAACGTCTTCGTGCCGATGTCGTGGCGACGCACGCGGAACACGTAGCCACCCGTCGTGGAGTCGATGCCGTGGCCGGTCCACGCCCGTGCGGCCGCTGTCACGTCGTCCTCGGTGTAGTTGCCCACGCCGAGCGTGAACAGTTCCATCAGTTCACGGGCGAAGTTCTGGTTCGGCGACGTCTTCACGTTGTCGACGTTGTCGAGGTAGACGAGCATCGCCGGCTGCACCGCCATCACCTGCGTCAGCGTGCGGAAGTTTCCGAGCGCCGAGCCGCGGAAGAGGGCGTTCTGCTGCATCATCGCGGCAGCACTGTTCACCTTCTCCCAACTGCTGCAGAAGTGGCCGTGCCAGAACAGCGTCAACTTCTCCTGGAAGGGAGCGGGCGAGTCGACGAACCGGTCCATCCACCACTGCACCGCGAACACCCACTGGTCGTAGCCCTGCCCGTCGATGTCGTGGTCGATGTACGGGGGAATCGGCACAGGGTCGGCAGGAAAGCCCATCACCGCATCGACGGCGGCGGCACGCGAGCCGGGCAGCAGACCGGCCAGGCGGTCGGGCCGGACCACGATCTCCGTGCGACGCAAGAGGTGCGCGAGTTCGGTTGCATCCACGCCTTCCCTCCCTGGTGCACGGCGCCCGGAAGGTCATCGGCACACGGCCGAACAGGGAGGAGTCAGGCTTTCGACAAGAAGTCGTGCGAAAAACGACAAACGCCCGGCACATGGCCGGGCGTTCGGGTCACTTCGACTTGCGCTCGCCGTAGCGCTTGTTGAAGCGCTCGACGCGGCCGCCGGTGTCGACCAGCTTCTGCTTGCCGGTGAAGAACGGGTGGCACTCGTTGCAGAGTTCCAGGTTGAGGTCACCGCCGCGGGTGGAGCGGGTGGTGAACGAGTTGCCGCACGAGCAGCGGACGTTCACATCGGTGTACTTCGGGTGGATGTCGGTCTTCATGGCATTCTCCGGGTGGAAAGTAACTCGGCGAGTGTATCGGGCGGTGCGCCCGGGTCACACCCGGCACGTCGGGGTCTCAGTGGCGTCGGGGTCTCAGGCCTGCTTGCCGATCTCGGCGAGGAAATCGGCGTTGGTGGCGAACTGTTGCAGGCGGTCGGTGAGGAGTTCGATGGCGGCAGCAGGGTTGCCGCCATCGGTCAGCCCACCCAGGACGCGACGCAGCTTCCACGCCTGCTGCAACTGCTTACGGTCGAAGAGGAGTTCCTCGTGGCGTGTGCTGCTGCCCTCCACGTCGATGGCCGGGAACACACGGCGCTCGGCCAGTCGACGGTCGAGCTTCAGCTCCATGTTGCCGGTGCCCTTGAACTCCTCGAAGATGGCGTCGTCCATGCGACTGTTGGTGTCGACGAGCGCCGTGGCGAGGATGGTGAGCGAACCGCCCTCCTCCACGTTACGGGCCGCACCGAACAGCTTCTTCGGCGGGTACAGGGCCGCTGCGTCGATGCCACCCGAGAGGATGCGGCCGCTGGGGGCCGCCGCCAGGTTGTAGGCACGGGTGAGCCGGGTGATGCCGTCCACGATCATCACCACGTCCTTGCCGGACTCCACCAGGCGCTTCGCGCGCTCGACGGCCAGTTCGGCCACGTGCACGTGCTCCTCGCTCGGACGGTCGAAGGTGCTGGCGATCACCTCGCCTTTCACGCTGCGCCGCATGTCGGTGACCTCTTCGGGTCGTTCGTCGACCAGCAACACCATCAGCACCACCTCGGGGTGGTTGTGTTCGATGGCAGTGGCGATGGTCTTCATGATCGACGTCTTGCCGGCCTTCGGGGGCGACACGATCAGGCCACGTTGCCCCTTCCCGATGGGCGCCACGAGGTCGATGATGCGAGAGGTCATCTCGAAGCGGCTGTGTTCGAGGCGCAGGCGGCTGTCGGGGAACAGCGCCGTCAGGTCCTCGAAGCGGCGGCGGTTGCGCGCTGCGTCGGGTTGGTCTCCGTTCACCGAATGCACTTCCAGCAACGCCGGGTTCTTCTCGTTCCGACCTGCCGGCCGGCACAGACCCGTCACATGGTCACCGCGTCGCAGGCCGTACTGCCGCGCGAGGCGCACCGGCACGTAGGCGTCGTCGCGGCCGGGCAGGTAGCCGTTCACGCGCAGGAATCCGTATCCCTCATCGCGCAGGTCGAGATAGCCGGCCACCTCCACGGGCTCGTGGTTCACCAGATCGGGACCACTGTCGCGGACCGCCACCCCGGGTTCACCGCGCTGCTCGGGCCGGGACTGATCGGTGGTGCCGGTCGCGCCGCCGTTGCCCGGCTGGCCCGGCTGGCCATCGGCCCGGTTCTTGTTCCGCCGACGACGCCTGCGGCGCGCGTTTCGGCTCTCGCCGGGCACTGCATCACCGTCATCGTCGTCGTCATCGTCGTCGTCACCGCCCCCGGCTGCAGCCGCCGGAGTCGGTGCCGGCATCTCGATCTCACCCCTGCGCAGCAGCTCGACCTCCCAGTCCGACAGCGGTTCACCGTCAGGGCCCAGCACCACCTCGGGCTCGGCGGCAACAGTTGCGGCCCCGGACGCCGCCGCCTCGTCGCTGGCCTCGGCCGCTGCCTCGCCGGCAACCGCGTCGTCCGCGCCGGGGGTCTCGACGACAGGGGCCTCCGGTACTGCTGCCGACTTCGCCGGGGCGACACCCGTGGTCTCGAGGATCTTGTCGATCAACGTGGCCTTCGCGGCCCGGGCGTTGGTCTTGATGCCCAGCGCCTGGGCGATCGCCAGGAGCTGGTCCTTGTCCTTCGATTCCAGCATCGACTGCTCGAGGGCTTCCGCGGCCACCGGCCACCTGCTTTCGGGGAGGGGCAGCGTGGTCCGAGACACACCGGCGTTGCACCGGTGACTCGGCGGCCCCACCGCCAGAGGGAACACCCCCGCACGGACACGAGTCACCGCCGGGAACCGGCGACGGGGAACGACCGAACTGTAGCCACCCTCACCCCACCCCCACAACGCACCCCGGAGCCGCCGCACCCCCATCCGAGTCCCACACCCCCACCCGAGTCCCACACC
>CAZQPJ010000119.1:0-7542 GCA_964595105.1 uncultured Bifidobacterium sp. | reverse complement strand
CCTGCAGGTCGGCGACGACCACCTTGGCGCCCTTCGAGGCGAGAAGGCGGGCCGACGCGGCGCCGATGCCCGAGGCGCCGCCGGTGACGATTGCACTGACTCCGTTGATGTCCATGGCCGCCGACGTTAGGTCGCCCACGGGTCGGGAGCCCAAGCGGACGAACCGCTACCGTGCTGCGCATGCCGGGTCCGATGCAGGGGTTCAGGGTGGTCGAGGCGTGCCAGATGGTCGCCGGACCGATGGCGGCGATGCTGTGCGCCGACCTCGGCGCCGATGTGGTGAAGGTGGAGCAACCCGGCGGCGGCGACCGGATGCGACTGCTGGGCCACCGGATCGGTGCCATCGGCGCCCTGTGGGCCGGCGTGAACCGCGGCAAGCGCAGCCTCGTCGTCGACCTCCAGCACCCCGACGGAGTGTCGGTGGTGCGAGATCTCGTCGCGCAGGCCGACGTGTTCGTGCAGAACTTCCGGCCCGGCGTGGCGGAACGACTCGGCATCGACGAGGACACCCTGCGGGCCGTGAATCCCGGACTCGTGTACGTGTCGATCAGCGGCTTCGGCGACACCGGCCCGTACATCGACCAGAAGAGTTACGACTACGTGGTGCAGATGCTGTCGGGCATGGCAGCGCTGCAGGGCGGCGACGGCTCGCCGGAACTCATCCGCAACATCGTCATCGACAAGGTGACGGCGATGACCGCCACGCAGTCGATCCTCGCTGCGCTGCTGGCACGCGCAGGCGGCGCCGGGGGACAGCACGTGCGCCTGTCGATGATCGACACTGCCATCGCCTTCCTGT
This sequence comes from uncultured Bifidobacterium sp., assembly GCA_964595105.1. GTDB lineage: Bacteria > Actinomycetota > Acidimicrobiia > Acidimicrobiales > Ilumatobacteraceae > UBA668. Next base: position 6,743 of record CAZQPJ010000119.1, on the reverse strand, counting down.
GGCCGGACGGCATGATGCAGCACACGCTGCTCGACACCGACCGGGTGACCGCCGGCCCGCACATGGCCGACGGGTACGTGGTGCGGCCGACCACCGACTCCTACCTCGCGCTCATCGCCACCTCGAACTCGCAGTTCCCCGGCCTGTGCCGAGCGCTCGGACGCGAGGACTGGCTCACCGACCCGCGCTTCGTCACACTCGCCGATCGCGAAGCGAACGCCGACGTGTTGACTGACCTCATCAGTGCCGAGGTGGCGCGTCACCCGGGCCGCGAACTGGTCGAGCGCCTGCACGCCAACGATGTCCCCTGTGCCCTCGCGAACCCGGTCGACCGGGTTCATCTCGATCCGCAGGTGGTCCACAACGGCACGCTGGTGGAGCACCAGCGGCCGTGGCTCGGCACCGTTCGGGAGCCCCGGCCACCGGCGCTCTACTCGATGACGCCCACGTCACTCGGCCGGCACGCCCCGAAACTCGACGAGCACACCGACGAAATCCTCGCCGAACTCGGCCGTTCCGCCGAGGACGTCGCGGCCCTACGCGCCGCAGGCGCAGTAGGGCCGCGACGTCCTCGCTAGGTCGGTGGGGGGCGTCAGTCGTCGAAGCCGAACAACTGGCCCTGAGCCGGCGGGTCGATCGGGGCCTCGTCGCGGTCGGCGGCGAAGGGTGAGTGGGCTGCCGCCACGGCGAGACGGTCGACGAGGTCGTTCATCCGATCGCCACTGTGGCCCTTCACCCACCGGAACTGCGGCCGACGTTCCTCGACGAGCGCGATGAGCGGCCTCCACAGGTCGGCATTCGCCACTGGTTCCTTCTTCGAGTTCCGCCAACCGTTGCGCTGCCACTTCACGTACCACCGGTCGCGGAAGCAGTTCACCACATAGGTGGAATCGCTGACGATGACGAGGTCCCCGGGAACCGAACCCAGCGCCTCGAGCACCGCCTGCACCTCCATGCGCTGGTTGGTGGTGTGCGCTGCACCCCCACTTCCGTGTACGTCGCCCGACGGAGCCACCGCCCACGCCCACCCGCCCGGACCGGGATTTCCGGAGCACGCGCCATCGGTGTACACCTCGATGCGATCGCTCATGTGAGCGCCTCCCTCACGATGGCCGGACCGAGGAACTCGGTGGCGATGCGGGTCGATGCGTCGACCGTCCAGTGCACCTTGTCGGGCCGCGCTGCCTCCTCGGCGGCGAGGCCGGCGGCATCGACCCAACCGGCCAGGTCGATCGCCCGCACGGCAGGATTCTCCTCGGCGATCTGGTCGATCACCCGGTGCATCACGTCGTGTCGCAATGGGTCGCTCTGCTGGTCGATGCTCGCCGTGGGCGTGGGCAACGGAACGGGTTCGCGCAGCCACACCACCCGTGGCACGCCCAGCCCGAGAAGGCTGTCGGTGAATGCGGTGAGCGAATACTTCATCGCAGCCTCGAGGTCGGGGTCGGTGGGTGAGAGCGTCGGCCCGCCCTTCACCAGTTGCCGGTCGAGCACGTCCCACACCGTGCTGATGACCACCACGACGTCGGGCTGCAAGGTGCGCACCTTCGACGGGATGACGTCACGGACGTACGGGCCGCACTCCTTCTCCACATCACGCGGCCCGAACGCAAGGTCCTGATGCCCCACCAGCACCAGTCCACATCCGGCACCCGTGACCAGTTCCACCTGCGCCATCGCCGGGTTGGCGGCTGCCCACGCCACCAGCCCCGCACCAGTGGCCTCGGCCGTGGAGTCACCAACCACCACCACACGCACGGGACGGGGCGGCACCAACGTCACCGTGGTGGTGGTGCCGGGTGACGTGGTGCTCGATGCCGTTCCCGGAGTCGCAGCGCTCGACACCGGCACACTGCTCGATGACGCAGCGGGCACGAGAGGTGCCACCGACCCGGTGGCGATGCTTGCAGCCTGCGCCTCACCGCTGTCGACGCCGTAGTACTTCGTGGCGGCTGGAATGAGGAGCACCGCTGCGGCCACCACTGCCGTTGCCGCAACGCCACCCACCAACGTGAGCCTCGGCACCAGTCGCTCGCTGCGGCGCACCGGGCGTTCGATGCAGGCATACGACACACCTGCCAGCGCCAGCGTGATGGCCCACTTCAGCGCCACGTCGAACACCTGGGGGAGCCCCCACGCCTGTCGATCGACGAGCACGAAGACCGGCCAGTGGTAGAGGTACACGCCGTAGCTGATTCGCCCCAATGCCACCAGCGGCCGAGCCGAGAGCAGCGAGCGAGCGGGGCCGGGCACCTGGAGACCGAGGATGGTGAGCGCGCTGACTGCGCCCACCAGGGGCAGGGCACCCTCGTAGGCGAGGCCGCGCCCGTCGGGAAAGAGCACGCAGGCGACGAGGATGGCGACGAGCCCGACCGGAGCCAGCCAGCCGGCCCGTGAGCCGGTCGGTCGCGCTGCCACCACACATGCCACCAACGCACCGAACAGGATCTCGGCGATGCGCGCCGGTGTGGCCCAGTAGGCCGCATCCGGGCCCCACACGGCGGCCACCACCGGAGCCGCCACCGAGAAGACCGCCACCATCACGCCCACGGCCAGCATGGGCGAACGGCCACGCCGCCGACACCACGCCAGCACGCCGAGGAACACGACCGGCCACACCCAGTAGAACTGCTCCTCGATGGCGAGCGACCAGTAGTGGTCGAGCGGTCGGCGCAGTCCGGCCTGCGCCGCCGTGATGTCGGCATACGTCTCGCCGCTCCCCAACTTCACCCAGTTGAACACCTGGAAGAGCGCACCCAACACGTCGCGTCGCAACTTGGTGATGCCGTCGAACGCACCGAACGCTGCCAGCACGCACACCACCAGGAGACACACGAGGCTGGCCGGCAGCAGCCGCCGCGCCCGACGCGTGTAGAACGCCGACGCCGCAACCGTGCCGGTGGCAGCGTGCTCGGCGAGCAGCAGCGACGTGATGAGAAACCCGCTGAGGGTGAAGAACACCGACACACCGAGATAGCCGCCGTGCATCCAACCGACGCGGGCATGGAAGAACAGCACCACGGTGACCGCCACTGCGCGCAACCCGTCGAGCGCGGGTTGGTAGGCGATGGTGGGGCGCGACATCGCAGCGATGGTATGCGGCCGACCGAGGTGGCACACTCATGGGGTGCGGGCACGAGCGTGGTGGGGGTTGGTGGCGTGCGCGGCCGTCTGCGCGTCGCTGTTCGCCGTCCCGACGGCGCGGGCGGCGGGTGCGCCCGCCTGCCCGTTCTCGAACAGTTCCCTGCGGCGCTGCAACCGCATCGTCGCCGCGGCCGAACGCGGCGCTGTGGGGCTCATCGGTGACTCCGTGCTGCTCGGGTCCGCCGACGGATTCTGGGGCTCGGCGTATGCCGGTCTCCCGAGGGCACTCGCCGAAGAGGGGTACGGCCCGATCAGCTTCATCGCATCGCAGGGGATGACCACCTTCGGCGCTTCGGGTGGCGCTCGGTGGGTGCGCTGGTGGAAGACGAGTGGCTTCTCGCCGTCGCTCATCGTGGTGAACCTCGGCGCGAACCATCTCGGCGACTGCACGCCTGCCAACACGAGTCGCTGCTCCGATCGAATCGAGACGCTGCTGGCCGCCATCACCGCCAACTTTCCGTCTGCCAGCGTGTGGTGGGCGAAGACCAACCACGAGACGTACGGCCGAGGCACGGGCTACAGCCCGGGGATGCTCGGCTGGAACCTCGCGCTCGATGCAGCCGCCGCGGCGCACCCGAACCTGGTGGTGTGGGACTGGCCCGCAGCGCTCCTGAACGCGGACCCACCCATCGCCACGGATGGAGCCGGCGTGCATCCGTCATCGGGTGTCGAATACGCGAAACGCTCCGCTCTGATGGCGGCCCACATCGCAGCCACCACGAGTTCCGTGCGTGGCGGTGCACCGGCAGCGCTCCCGACACCGATCGGAACCGCACTCTCGTTCACGGTGATGCCCGCAACCTCCCTGTACGACACCACGGAACCCGGCACGTCGGCACTTCAGGCAGGCACCGAGCGGGAGATCGATCTGTCGATGCTGCCCGGCGACACGCGAGCGGTGGCATTGGGAGTCACCGGGTGGAACTCGTCGGGCGGCGGCTACCTCACGCTGTACCGCTGCGGCGACCAGCGACCTGCGACGTCGAACCTCAACGTGCAGTCGGGCATCACCCGTGCGGCCCAGACCCTGGTGGCCGTCACCGACGACCTCCGACTCTGCGCTTGGTCGAGCGTTGATCTCGACATGTCGTTGATGCTCCAGGGCGTGTTCCAGACCGGCGACGGTGACGGGCTCACCCCCATCCGCCCCACCCGTGTGGCCGACACTCGAACGGCGGATCGGAGCCTGAAGGTCACGGCCTCCGTGCCGCACGCCGACGCGGTGGCAGTGAACCTCACCATCATCGGCGGCGCCCGCGATGGCACCGCCACGTTCTTCCCGTGCGACGCGTCGATTCCCACCATCGCCCACCTGCCGTTCCGGAGGGGTGAGGTGGTGGCCGTGTCGGCGTTCGTGCCCGTGTCGGGCTCCGACACCATTTGCGTCTTCGCGGACACGGGTTCCACGCTCACTGCCGACGCGCCCCACATCGTGGTCGACGTCACCGGCACGTTCCTCCCGCTCGCCGGCGGTGGTCTGCGATTCCAGCCGGTGCCTGCCACACGCCTCCTCGACACACGCACCGGCACGGGCGGTTGGGTCGGCCGCCCACGCCGAGAGCAAACCATCGACGTGATGGCGGCGCCCGCGGGTGCCCAGGCCGTCAGCGGCACCGTCACCATGGTGCAACCGCTCGGCGGCGGTCATGTCCGCGGACGCTCGTGCGCGGCCGAACTGCCCACCACATCGAGCGTGAACGCACAGCGCGGCCTCGTTGCCGCCAACACGCTCACGTCCGCTGTGCCGACCGCCACGGGCCTGCTGTGCCTGTGGACGTCGGCGCACGCGCACATCGTGTTCGACGTGGTCGGATGGTGGGTGTCGTGAGGCGACGGGTCCTGGCAGCGGGAGTGGCCGCGACCATCGTGCTCACGACCGGCGCACGGATCCAGACGGCGGCAGCCGAACCACCCACTCCCCCACGACTGTTCATGGTGAGCGACTCGGTGGGACTCGGGGCCAAGGGTGCCATCGCCAACGCATTCACCGGCTGGCAGGTGACGGTCACCGGCAAGCCCGGTCGGTTCACGGAACAACTCGTGCGTTACGTCACGCGGGCGCCGCAGAGTCAGTTCGGCGACGACGCCGTGGTGGCAACCGGGTACAACTACCCGTACTGGGCGCCCGCACGGTTCGATGCGGCGATCGATCAGATGATGAACGCGCTGCTCGCCAAGGGAGTACAGCGCGTGTTCTGGGTGACCATGCGCGAGGTGAAACCGGCCTGGTACTCGAAGTGGAACGGGCTGAGCCCCGCCTACCAGAAGCTGTACACGACCTACCCGTTCGCCAACGATCAACTCCGCACGGCAATGGATCGTTGGCCGCAGCTGAACATCCTCGACTGGGCAGCCATCACCGACCAGGCGGGAATCACGTCGGACGCCATCCACTTCTTCGGCGACCGGAGCCCGGGCGCGCTCCGCTACGCCGGCATGGTGTACGGCGGCGTGATGAACGCCCGCACACAACAGCCAGCGGGCACCGTCACCGCGGTGAAGGTTGCCGGAGTCGACGGTGTTCCCGCTGATGCCGTCGCGGCGGCGCTCACCATCACCGCTGTGCATCCCCGTCAGGCCGGCTACGTCACCGCCTATGCGTGCGGCACCGAGCGACCCACCGTGTCGAACCTCAACCACCGGGCCTCACAAACGGTGGCCGCCTCGACCATCGTCCCGATCGGTGCGGATGGCACGGTGTGTCTCTACCAGTCGTCGGCCGGTCACCTCGTGGTCGACCTCAACGGCGTCGTCGATGCCGCGTCCGGCTTCATCGGCCTCACACCCCAACGAGCCATCGACACCCGGGGTGGGCCTGCACCGATGCCCGACACGGTGGTCACCGCCCACCTGGCCGACCTCGTCGGTGCACCTGCAGCGCCGTTCCTCGCCGTGGTGAACCTCACCGGCATCGCCAGTCGCGACGGCGTGGTGCGGGTGTTCACCTGCGGCACGTACGTACCTCCCACTCCCTCGAGACCAATCGAGGCTGGTCGGGCACAGGGAATTTCCACCATCGTGGCCACCGATGCACACGGTGACGTGTGCCTCCACGCCACGGGCGGGGTGCACATGGTGCTCGACGTCGTCGGGGCCTTCCCAGCCGGCGACGGACTCCAACCCACGTTCACGACACGACTCGTCGACACACGCGTCACCGGTGGGGCGCTGGCACCACTGGTCGATCGACAGGTGATGCCACCGGGCGATGGGGCGGCGATGGTCACCCTCACCGCCGTCGATCCGCAGGGCATCGGGTTCATCGCCGCTCGGCCGTGCGGCAGCGATGCCATCACCTCGGTGCTGAACGTGGTGCCCAATCATCAGCAGAGCGGATCGGCCATCGTGAGCCTCGCCACCGGTCTCTGTGTGCGCAGCAGTGTGACCACCCACCTCCTGGTCGACACGTGGGGCATTGCCGGATCGTCGTACCGAACGGTCGCGCCGGTGCGCCTGCTCGACACCCGAGTGTGACCAACGCAGGGCCGATCTCCCCTATTACCCGTCGGTAAGGGTGGCAGACTGCAGCACATGATCTTCGACGGTTACGTCAATCAGCTTCCCGACACCGACCCGGGCGAGACGCTCGAGTGGCTCGA
>CAZQPJ010000118.1:0-7579 GCA_964595105.1 uncultured Bifidobacterium sp. | reverse complement strand
GTTGGTCCCATCCCGACACACCCGAGGTGTGCGACAGGAGGTGCTTCACCAGCACACCCTCCTTGCCGTTCGCCGCGAACTCGGGCCAGTAGGTGGCCACGGGAGCATCGAGGTCGAGCTGACCACGATCGGCCAGCATCAGCGCACACAGCGCCATCTGCGTCTTGGTGCTCGACCACACGTTGGTGAGGGTGTCGGCCTGCCAGGGCGCCGTGTGCGCCTCGTCGACCCATCCGCCCCAGATGTCGACCACCAGCTCGCCCTCGTGCATCACTGCCACCGAAGCGCCCACGTCGGCACCCGAGTCGAGGTTGGCGGAGAGAATCTCCCCCATGCGGGCGAAGCGAGGATCGGAGGAGCCGTGGATGTCAGCCATGCGGCGACTGTAGCGAGCCCTCAGCGCGGGTCGCGCCACATCAGCCACATGGTGGGCCCGTTGCGCCGATGCTGCATCGTGCGCTGCACCTCGAAGCCGTACCGGCCGTAGAAGGCGATGTTCTTCTCCTTCGAGTTCTCGAGGTACATGCCCACGCCCTCGCGGTCGGCGCGTTCGATCATCGGCTCCATCAGTGCCCGGCCGAAGCCCTTGCCCTGGTGCTGGGGGTCGGTACCGATGAACTCCAGGTAGTAGTGCGGCGCGGTGGGGTGCAACTTCTCGAGGTCGGTGAGCACGAGGAGATTGGAGAAGAAGCGGGAGCCGTACAGCTTCAGGAATCTCGGCGCGTATCGGGCCACCTGGAGGAAGCCCACCTTCCAGTGGCCGGGCGGAGCCCACAGCGCTGCCGCCTCGTGCCCGGGGGTGGTGTAGGCATGATCGTGGCGGAGTTGGATGCGGGTGAAGGCATCGAAGAACGGCCGTATCTGCTCGATCGTGAGGTCGCGACCGCCAGCGAGGTGCACCTTGATCGGATCGTCGTAGAACGCCCTGGCGAGCGTCAGCGTGATCGGGTCGATGTCGGCCGAGGTGGCCTGACGAGCAACGACTGGCATACGGTCACCCTATGGCACGCGACATGAAGCTTGGCTACAACACCGGGTACTGGGGCAGCGGTCCGCCGAGCGGCGCACTCGAGTCGATCCAGGAGGCCGAACGGCTCGGCTACTCGTCGGTGTGGACCGCCGAGGCGTATGGCAGCGACGCCCTGACTCCCCTCGCCTGGTGGGGCGCGCACACCACCACGGTGCAGTTGGGCACCGGCATCGTGCAGATGAGCGCCCGCACACCCGCCGCCACGGCGATGGCGGCGATGACCCTCGACCACCTCTCCGGCGGTCGGTTCATCCTCGGTCTCGGCGCCAGCGGCCCGCAGGTGGTGGAGGGCTGGTACGGGCAGGAGTACCCGAAGCCGCTCGCCCGCACCCGCGAGTACGTGGAGATCGTGCGCCAGATCGTGCGGCGGCAGGAACCCGTCGACTTCCACGGCGAGTTCTACGACATGCCCAACAAGGGCGGCGCCGGACTCGGGAAGCCGCTGAAGAGCACCATCCATCCGTATCGCACCGAGATACCGATCTATCTCGGCGCCGAGGGCCCGAAGAACGTGGCGCTGTCGGCCGAGATCTGCGACGGGTGGTTGCCGCTGTTCTTCAGCCCGAAGGAGGACGCCTTCTACCGGCGCTGCCTGCAGGAGGGCTTCGATCGCAGCGGCGAGGCATGCAAGGCCGACCGCTTCGAGGTTGCCGCCACGCTGATGGTGGTGCCCGGCGACGATCCCGAGCGTTGCGCCGACATGGTGCGACCCTTCCTGGCGCTGTACTGCGGCGGCATGGGTGCCCGCGGCGCCAACTTCCACTTCGAGGTGTTCGCCCGGATGGGCTACGAGGACGTGGCGCTGACGGTGCAGGACCTCTACCTCGCCGGCAAGAAGGCTGAGGCGGCCGCCGCCATTCCGCTGGCGATGGTGGAGGACGTGGCCCTGGTGGGGCCGCTCGACAAGATCCGCGGCGAGCTGGAGATGTGGAAGGAGACCTGCCTCACCACGTTCCTCGTGAGCGGACCCAAGCAGGTGTTGCCGCTCTACGCCGACCTCGTCCTCGGCTGAGCCGAGGCATGCGACACCCCACCCACCGCGCCGCACGTGCGGCGGCGATGGTGATGGTGGCCGCGCTGCCATCGTGCCGTTCGTCCGCGATGCCGGCGAGCACGACGACAACACTGGCCCCCACGACATCGAAGGTGTCAACCACAGCGACGACAGCGCCGACATCGACAGCCCCGGTGACGACGCCGACCACCCCACCTGCTCGGAGCGACCCGTCGTACCTCGACATCCCCGTTGGCACCTGCGACACCGTCGCGCCCGGCGCCATCGGTTTCCGGAACGACACCGGCCACCTGGCCGACGAGTACCGGACCATCGGCGCCAGCGGGGAGGGCCGACCGATCTGGGCCGAGCACTGGGGAGCCGCCACCGGCCCGCAGGTGCTCGTGCTCGGGCAGGTGCACGGCGACGAGTGCGCACCCGCCTGGTTCGTGCAGGCCATCCGCGCCGCGCCACCATTGGCGTTCGGTATCTGGCTCGTCCCCACGGTGAATCCCGACGGTCTGGCCGCACACACGCGGCTCACCGGCGCAGGGATCGACCCCAATCGCGACGGGTTCCGACTCGCCACACCCGAGGCGCAGGCCGTGATGACCTTCACCGCCGCACTCCAACCGGCCCTCAGCCTTCACCTCCACAGTCCCTACCGATGGGTCGGGGCGCACAACGAGGGCATCGCCCGCGCCGTGGCTCAGGCGATGTCGGACGCGGCGGGGTGGGGTCGGGCGTTCAACGCGGGTCGTGTCGACAGCGGCGATCTGGCGTTCCTCTGGGAGGGTCAGGACCGGGTGCTGCCCGGCCACCCCTCGGTGCTCGTCGAGTTCCCCGCCGTCGACGAAGCCGAATCACCCAATCCGCCGAAGCCGAGCAGCAAGGTGGTGACGTCGGTCGACGACGTCGCCCGAGTGGCGCTGTTGATGCGCGACGCGTTCTATGCGGCGGTCGCCGCCGCGCTCGCTTGACGCGAGTCAGCGCGGTCGACGCAACCGCTCCATGTATGCCGCCGCGCTGGCGCGCCCTTCGGAGTCGCGAAGCCCGGCATAGAGGCCGTCGGCATCAGCCCAACTGCGACCGGTGCCCACCATGCTCTCGGTGACCGCGTTGACGTGCGCCTTCGTCTCCAGCAGCGCCAGCTTCGGCTTGCCCAGCAGTTGCTGCACGAGCATTTCCACTTCGGTGTCGAGGTCAGCCTCGGGCACCACTCGGTTCACGAACCCGGCCGACTTTGCCTCGGCGGCGTCGAACGGGCGGCAGGTCATCACGAGTTCCTTGGTGAGTGCCGGGCCGATCTCGCGGACCAGCCGCGGAATGCCGCCCCAGGCGAGAGGGATGCCGAGGTCGACCTCCGGAATACTGAACCGCGCTGTGTCGGCGGCGACGCGCAGATCGCAGCCGGCGGCCACCACGAGACCTCCGCCGACGCACCAACCCTGGAGACGGGCCACCGTGACCGCGCGCATCTCGTCGAGCGCCCGAGCCATGCGCCATCCGACCTGTCGGTCCTCCATTGCCGAGGTACCACCGAACGAGCCGAGGTCGGAGCCCGCCGAGAAGGCCCGGCCCGCACCCGAGACCACCACCACCTTCAGGTCGTGGTGCTCGTCGAACCAGCGCGCCGCGAGTTCGATCTCGTGCAGGGTGAGGGTGCTGAGGGGGTTGAGCTTCTCGGGCCGGTTCAACGTGAGTGCACCGCGGTTGCCCGACACCGCCGCAGTGACGGTCTCGAACGCGGGCGAGGGACCGGTCATGTCAGTCGCAGCAACTGTCGCGCCAGCCACAGGAGCGGCACTTGAAGTGGGCGTGTTCGGGGTGCAGTGATCCGCCGCACATCGGGCATTCGGCGTAGGTGCCGAAGCGTGCGCAGCGGTCGGAGGCGGGTGCCTTGGGGGCACTGGCGTGCTCGACGGACATGTGCCAAGTGTGACACCGGCCAACCGCGCACGCGCGCACCCCGGGTCGTAGGCTCGCAGGTCGTTCATGACGGTCACCGACGACGCCCCCGTCCGCCACGGCTTCCAGCCGGGCAGCGCACGAGCGGCGCTCGCCTACCCGCGGTTCCGGCGGATGTGGGTGGCCTCGTTCAGTTCGAACATCGGCACCTGGATGCAGAACGTGGTGCTGCCGGTGTACGTGCTCGACCGCACCGGCAAGGCCTCCGTCGTGGGCCTCATGGTGTTCGCCCAGTTGGGGCCGCTGCTGTTCCTCTCGATTCCCGCCGGGGTCATCGCCGACCGGTTCGACCGAAGGCGCTGGCTCATCGGTACACAGCTGCTGCAGTTGTTCTTCTCCGCGCTCCTTGCGCCCCTCGCCTCCGCCGATGCCAGCATCTGGGCCATCTGGCTGGTCGCGTGCGGCGTCGGGGTCGGAAACGCGTTGAACGCTCCCGCCTGGTCGGCGATGCTGCCCACGCTGGTGAGTCGCGACGACCTGGCCGGTTCGGTGTCGTTGAACAGCACCATGATCAACGGCTCTCGGGTGGTGGGTCCGATCGTGGTGGCCGTGCTGCGTTCGCTGGGGGTCAGCACGCCGCAGATCTTCCTCATCAACGCTGCCACCTACCTGTTCGTCGTGTGGGCGTTGGTGCGCACACCGATCCGGCACACACCGGCACCCGGCAGCGGTGAGCCGATGCTGCGACAGCTGTCATCGGGCTGGCGAATCGCTCGCGCCAACCCAGCGGTGTGGCGGCTCGTGGTGGCACTGTTCACGTTCTCGTTGTTCTCGCTTCCCTACGTGGGGCTCTTCGCTCCCGTGGCGCGACTCAACTTCGGCATCGACAAGGGATCGACCACCTACGAGTGGCTCTACGCCACGTGGGGCATGGGTGCGGCGCTCGGCGGCCTCGCCATCGGCACCGTGTTCGTGCGCACCGACAAGCGGACGCTCATCCGTGGCGGGTTCGCCGCCTTCGCCGTGTGCCTCGCAGCGTTCGCCATCGCCCGCGAACCCATCGGTGCCTTCATCAGCGGTGCTCTTCTCGGTTTCGCGTACTTCGGCACCACCACGTCGATGAACACGGTGATGCAGAGCCGCGTGCTCGACCACGAGCGCGGTCGAGTGATGTCGCTGTGGTTCATGGCCTTCGGCGGCACCGTGCCCATCGGCAACCTCGTCTTCGCGCCGGTGATCGACGCCATCGGCGCCAGGTGGGTGCTGCTCGGTGGCGCCGCGTGGGCGCTGTTCCTGGCGTGGTGGTGCGATGTAGCCCGACTCGACCAGTCAGCCCATCAGGGCGGCAGCGACGCGCTCGAGCCCCATCACTCGACTCCCCTTGACCAGCACGGCCTCGCCGCCGGCGACTGAGCCGAGGGCGGCCACCGGGTCGGCGACCGGCTCGATGCCGTACAGATCCGTGCCGTATGCGATGACCTCGATGCCCAGCCGCACCGCGTAGTCCAGAACACCGCGGTGCTCGAGTTCGGGATCGGAGATCTCGGCCATGAGGCCCAGCACCGCACGGCGCCGCGCGGCAGGAAGGCTCGCCAACGCGTCGAGCGCCGCACGCATGCTGGTGGGATTGGCGTTGTAGCTGTCGTTCAGCACCGTGCCACCGGCAGGTGTCCGCAGCACCTCCATCCTCATCGCCGTGAGGCCCGCCGTGGCGAGGGCCGCGGCACCGGCGTAGAGGCTGCCGCCGACCACCTCGGTGCAGGCCAGTGCCGCCAAGGCGTTCGACACCATGTGCCGGCCGCTGACCCCCAATTGCACGGGAACCTCGGCCCACCGGGTGACGACGCGGAACGAAGCGCGAGCCGCGTCGTCGAGCACGATGTCGACAGCGCGTACATGTGCGTGCTCGGCCTCGCCGTACAACACCACCTCGGCATCGGTGAGCGAGGCCATGCGCGCCACACGGGCGTCGTCGACGTTCAGCACCGCCACGCCGTCGGCTGGTAGCGCCTGCACCAGTTCGGCCTTCGCCCGGGCGACGCCGTCGATACCGCCAACGCGGTCGCTGTGCGCCTCGGCCACCCTCGTCACCACGCCGATGGTGGGGCGGGCGATGTCGCAGAGTCGGGCGATCTCACCGAATCCACGCATGCCCATCTCCAGCACCATCACCTCGGTGTCGTCGGGCGCATTGAGGATGGTGGTGGGCAGACCCTGGTCGTTGTTGAAACTGCGCTCGTTGGCCCACACCCGGCGCGTGGCGCCGATGGCAGCCCTGGCGAGGTCCTTGGTGGAGGTCTTCCCCACCGACCCGGTGACCCCGATGAGCGGCCCCGCGTAACCGCCGCGCTGGCGGGCCGCCAATTGCATCAGGGCGGCAAGCGTGTCGGGCACCTCGATGGCCGTACCGCCCTGCGCCGGACGCGCAGTGAGATAGGCGGTGGCGCCACGTTCGAGTGCGGCTGCAATGAAATCGTGGCCGTCTCGCTCGGCGACGAGCGGCACGAACAATTGGCCCGGCAGCAACGACCGGGTATCGAACGACACGCCGTCGATGGCCACATCGGGGCCCACCAACCGTCCGCCAGTGGCTCTCGCCGCGTCACTTGCTCGGAATCGCATCGCTGCACAAGGTACCTTCGCGGCCACATGAGCACCGATGACCCGCGCCTCGACCTCATCGTCATCTTCGGCGGGCAGTCGGCCGAACACGACGTCAGTTGCACCACGGCCACCCACGTGCTGCGCGCCGCCGACCCACGGAAGTACCGCATCACGCCCATCGGCATCGACCGCGACGGTCGCTGGCATCTGGCCGACGCCGTGGCGACGGCGCTCGCCTCCAGTCCGTCGGCGCTCCCCGAACGATGCACCGTCGACGGCACGGTGCTCGAACCCACTGAGGCCATCACCCCCACCCGACCCGGACGCACCGTGGTGCTGCCGCTCCTCCACGGACCCCTGGGCGAGGACGGCACCGTGCAGGGAATGCTCGAGCTCGCCGACCTTCCCTACGTGGGTTCGGGTGTTCTCGGCTCCGCCGTCGCAATGGACAAGGCCATGGCCAAGCTGGTGACCGGGGCTCACGGCATCCCCCAGGCGCGGTACGTGGCGCTGCGGGCGAACGAGATCGACAAGCACACACCGCAGATGCTCATCGACCGACTCGGGCTGCCGGTGTTCGTGAAACCAGCCAACATGGGCTCGTCGGTGGGAGTCAGCAAGGCCAAGTCGGCGACCGAACTCTCCGACGCGATCGCACTGGCGCTCGCCTACGACGAGTGGATCGTGGTAGAGGAAGCGATCAGCGGCCGAGAGATCGAGGTCGCCGTGATGGGCAACCTCGAACCCCGGGCGAGCCTGCCCGGCGAGATCGTTCCCGGGGCCGAGTTCTACGACTACGCCGACAAGTACGTCGACAGCGGTTCCCGCACGCTCGTGCCCGCACCGCTGACCGCCGAGCAGGTGGTCGAGGTGCAGGCCCTCGCCGTGCGCTCCTTCACCGCCATGCGCTGCGACGGACTCGCCCGTGTCGACTTCTTCCTCGCGGAGGACGGCCGAGGCTTCCTGCTCAACGAGGTCAACACGATGCCCGGCTTCACCCCGATCAGCATGTACCCGAAGAGGGGGATCGCCAGCGGCATGCC
>CAZQPJ010000117.1:0-7595 GCA_964595105.1 uncultured Bifidobacterium sp. | reverse complement strand
CAGCGCACGGGCCGAGGATGACCGAGATCTGCGGCACCACGCCGCTCGACAGCACGTTGCGATAGAAGATGCCGCCGTAGCTGGCGAGGCTCACCACACCCTCTTGGATGCGGGCCCCGGCGCCGTCGTTGAGACCGACCACCGGAGCGCCCACCTTCAGCGCGAGGTCCATCAACTTGTGGATCTTCTCGGCGAACACCTCACCCAGTGCCCCACCGAACACGGTGAAGTCCTGGCTGAAGACGAACACCTTGCGGCCGTCGACCGTGCCCCATCCGGTGATCACCCCGTCGGTGTACGGACGGTCCTCCAGACCTGCAGCGTGCGCCCGATGGCGCGCCAGCAGGTCGAGCTCCTGGAAGCTGCCGGGGTCGAGGAAGTAGTCGATGCGCTCTCGGGCGAGCATCTTGCCCTTCTCGTGCTGCCGCTCGACCGAACGCGGTGAACCGGCGTGGTACGCCTGATCTCGACGTGAGCGGAGGTCGGCGAGTTTCTCGGCCATGGGGTCGGGAGTTCCGGCGTCGGGTGTCACGGGCGTTCACGCTAGTGGGGTGGAGCGGTCGTGGTCACATGCTGCTCCGGCTGGTCTCGCCGAGTTCGTCGCCGCTCCCGGTACGCCTCCCGCAAGAATGGGCTGATGTCCACACCACCGAGCAGCGCCGCCGTCGGCTCCGTGTTCTCTCCGTTGGCTCCTCCGTTGGCGCCGATGCTCGCCACGGCGGCCGAACAGGTTCCCGACACTCCCACCGGCGCGTGGCTCTACGAACCGAAGTGGGACGGGTTCCGATGCATCGTGTTCCGCAACGGCCCGGCCATCGAACTGTCGAGCCGCAACGAGCGACCGTTCAACCGCTATTTCCCCGAACTCATCGAGCCGCTCCTCGAACAGTTGCCGCCTCGGTGCGTCATCGACGGCGAGATCGTCATCCCCGCTGCCGACGACCGCGGCCTCGACTTCGATGCATTGCTGCAGCGAATCCATCCGGCCGAGTCGCGTGTTCGTCGACTCGCTGCCGAGACCCCGGCCTCGTTCGTGGCGTTCGACCTGTTGGCCCTCGACGGTCGGGTGCTGCTCGATGCACCGCTGCGCGAGCGCTCGTCGTTGCTCCACGAGGCACTCGCACACGTGTCGTCACCCGTCTACCGCTGCCCCTTCACGCTCGAGGCCGAGGTGGCCCGTCGTTGGTTCCACGAGTTCGAGGGCGCTGGTCTCGACGGTGTGGTGGCCAAGCGTCTCGACGACCCGTACACGCCCGACAAACGCACCCTCGTGAAGGTGAAGCACCGCCGCACTGCCGACTGCGTGGTGGCCGGCTATCGGGTCCACAAGGACGGCAAGGGTGTCGGATCACTGTTGCTCGGTCTGCACGACGATGACGGCACCCTGCACCATGTGGGGGTTGCGTCGTCGTTCACTGCGAAGCGCCGCGCCGAACTGTTGGTGGAGCTCGAACCCCTCACCCATGGTGCGCTCGATCAGCACCCGTGGCGCGCCTGGGCCGCGGCCGGTGCCAGCACCGGTGAGCCCGGACAGCGAATGCCTGGCGCCCCGAGTCGATGGAACGCGGGGAAGGATCTCGGGTGGGTGCCGCTCCGCGTCGAACTGGTGGCGGAGGTGACCTTCGGCCAATTGCAGGAGGGCCGCTTCCGCCACGGCAGTTCGCTCCTGCGTTGGCGACCCGACCGGCTTCCTGCCTCGTGCCGTTACGACCAGCTCGAGGTGGCCTCGCCGGTCCCGTTCCACCGCCTCGTCGCCCCGGCCTGACCCACACCCCGCTCCCATCCGGCTGCGACCCCGCTCCCACCCGGCTGCGACCCCGCTCCCACCCGGCTGCGACCCCGCTCCCATCCGGCTGCGACCCCGCTCCTACCCGGGGTGCCCTGACGCGCCACAACCCGCGCCTCGGCGCGGGTACCACCACGGGTGACGGCCTTCGCTGGTGCTGGCGAGAACCGGTGGCGTCAGGCCGCCGCCTGCCGTGGTCGATCGGCCCGTGGTGGGCACTCGATGATTCGACCGTCGATCAACCGCAGGCGCAGGTCGTGTGCGTCTCCGATGACGCTGACCCCCGGCCGGTGCCGTTCGGTGTGATGGTGTCGGCACCACAGGACCAACTGGTGCAGATCGGTGGGGCCGCCGTGCTCCCACGGCTGTAGATGGTCGACATCGCACCACGCTGCCGGTGCGTGGCAACCCGGGAAACGGCACCCACCGTCGCGAGCCATGAGTGCCCTGAACTGGTCATCGGTGGCGCACCGCACCGTGCGGCCGAGGTTGATGACGGCGTCGCCCACCATCACCACTCGCTGCAGATGTGCGTGTTCGGCCAGACGACGGGCGACGAAGGCGGGAATGCTGTCGCCCTGCGCTGTGCGTGCAGGGTCGTCGGTGGCGCCGGTGAACGACTCGATCGACATGGTGATGAGCACCGTCGGCTTCTCGCGTCCACCCGTGACGGCGCCCTTGGCATAGGCGTCGGCCAATTGCACCACGCCGTCGGCGAGGCGCTGGGCCTCCGATCGGTCGTCGCCGTCGCACGGCCGACCCGCTGCGTGGTTGATGGCATTGAGAAACATCCGCGCTTCGAGGGTGGGCAGCGTGACGCTGGTGGTGACCATCCCGTCGATGGGCACCGTGGAGGTGACCGACCGCTGGCGGTACCGCCGCTCCGCGGCTTCCTCCTCGGTCTCCGACGACAGGATGTCGCGAAGCCGCGCCGCAGCCTCGCGAGTGTCGCGAGGGGATGCACCCTTCACTGCCTCGACCAGCTCGTCGAGATCGTCATCGGTGGCGTTGTCGGGCGGAAGGGAGAAGAGATCGGACAGCTCGCCGGCGGCATCGGGCGATATCTCCCCATTGCCGACGGCCTCGGCCAACTTGCGGCTCCTGCGGAGCGTGGACCCGAGCCGGGCCTTCTTCTGCGCCGACCCGTACGACGACTTGGTGACACCCGCCAGCCAGTCGGCCACGTTGCGGGCGCCGGTTCCCTCCCATGCACGACGCTGGTTCGCCTCCTCGATGAGCGTCGCCTGGACGACGGTGATGGCATCGAGGTGTGCCTGCAATGCGATGAGGGCGGCGCGCAGGTCGGCAGCATCGGCGCAGCAACCAACCAGACCGTTCGCGGCCGAGACGGCTGCGGCGAAGGGTGTGGTGGGGTCCATGGTCGAGATGGTATCGAACATATGTTCGACTGTCAATCGGGATCGACCGAAGGAGGTACATCGATTTCGGGCGCGTCGATATCACTCGGGTGTGCGCGAGAGCGGGGTGTCGGTCAGCCGTCGACGAGGATGGTGTGCGTCTCGACCGGCACGCCGTCGAGGTACACCAGCACCGTCCACGAGCCGGGTGACTGCAGTGTGAACCCCGTGTCGCGGCTCAGCACGGCCACACCCGCGCCGGTCAACGGGATGGGATCGATCGCCACACCGATGGCCGAACTGCCGAACGGCGGCTGGAACTCGACCCGCAGGTTGGTGACCCCGGATGTGGGCGAGAGGAGCTCGATGCGAACATCGTTGGGTCCGACCTTCGAGGTGAGCGCCACCGTGACATCGGCGTTCATCGAGTTGTTGACGAAGTGCAGCGGTGTCCCGAGCGTGAGGTCGGGGCCGCTGTCGGCATTGAGCCCCGGCGGCGACAGGGCGAGGAGCCACGAGGTGACCATCAGCACCAGCACACCGGTGGCACCCTCGATGGTGACCGCCCGCCTCAGCCGTTGCGACAGTTCCGCCGACATCACGCGAGCTCGCATCAGCCGTTGGTTCACGAACTGGCGGGTGGCAACGGCGATGAACACCATGGCGGCCACCACGAACGTCTTGAGCAGCAGCACGATGCCGTGCGACGTGCCGAGCTGGCCACGGTCGAGGCTGAACATCAGCACGACACCCGACGCGACGGTGGCCAGCATCGCCGGTGTGCCGAGTCGCTTGAAGCCGACGACGGCGTGCACGAGGTCTTCCTCGCCCGGGCCGAGCAGCACGGTGCGGGCCATGATGGCAACGCCTCCCAACCACACCGACATGCCGACGGCGTGCAGGATGCCCATGGCGATCTCGATGAAGCCGTAGGCGTCGCGGGACATTCCCAGGGTGACGACGGCGAGCGCCGGCACGCCGAGCGACGCGAGCTGCGTGGTGGGGTCGAGGAGACGGCTCGGTCGCATCACCACCCAGACACTGCCCACCACCAACAGGAACCGCAGGACGGCCGCCTTGCCGGGCATGCTGCTGAAGGCGTCACCCCACGATGTCGGCGACAGTGACGCCCCGAGCCCGTTACCGCTCTGCTGCGCTGCGGTGGCACCCACCACCAGGAACGACGACACCACCGCCACTGCCCACACGAGACGCAGATAGCGCTCCGTCACCTGGTACTCGACCCCTTCCGGCCACGAGAACACGATGAAGACGAAGGCGCCGAACAACGCTGCGAGGGCGAGGTATTCGAGGAAGCGGAAGAGTCCGAGGGGCGCACCGCTCCCGGTGTCCGTCGGAGCCGACGTGTCGCCGGAGCCCGTCGCAGGAAGGAGGGGCGCCAGCGTCGTGCTCGGCACCGAGTCGGCGGGAGTCGTCGACGAGGGCGCGACCGAGGTGCTCACCACCGGGTCGGCCGTGACGGCGAAGGCGAACTGACCGCTGCCTGCCGGCTGCAGGTTGGTGTCGGTGACGGTCCAGTTGACGACACACGGCCCCTTGGGGGCGGGAGCGGTGAGCGCCACCGAGACGGTGACCTGATCGGCCAGCAGTGTCGGCTTGCCGAGCGGTTGCGGCACTGCGGGCGACCCGCAGGCCATCTCGACCTTCGGGCTGGGGCCGATGGGAACGTCGAACACGAGCTGGAGTGCGGTCGACAACTGGTCGACCTGACCCTGGTCGGCGGGTGTCGAGCCGACGAGGTTGGCATCGGCCGCCGAGGCCGAGGTCGGCCATGCAACCGCCGCGGCCGTGGCCGCGAGCAGCGCCAGCACCCACCGCACGGCGGTGGGGACGGATGATCGACCGATCCTGTTCACGCGGCGCCAACGCTAGCCACCGACGGGGGTTGCGGAGGGGGCACCGCGCTACGTGCCAGCGGTGCAGCACCCCCTAGGTAGAGTCGCAGCAATGGCCACGCAGTCGCTCTACCGCCGCTACCGCCCCCGCCGTTTCGGCGAGGTGAAGGGGCAGGAGCACGTGGTGCGCGCGTTGCGCAACGCCGTCATCAACCATCGCGAGGGTCAGGCCTATCTGTTCTCCGGCCCACGTGGAACGGGCAAGACCACGTCGGCCCGCATCCTCGCCAAGGTGCTCAACTGCGAGCAGCCGGTCGACGGCGAACCCTGCTGCGAGTGCGACTCGTGCGTCTCGGTGGAACGCGGCACGAGCTACGACGTCCACGAACTCGACGCCGCCAGCAACAACGGTGTCGATGCGATGCGAGACCTCATCGAGAAGGCTTCGCTCGGCACGCCCGGCCGGCACAAGGTGTACATCCTCGACGAAGTGCACATGCTCTCGAAAGCGGCCGAGGCCGCGCTGCTGAAGACGCTCGAGGAACCGCCACCGCACGTGGTGTTCGTGCTGGCCACCACCGATCCGCAGAAGGTGTCCGACACCATCCGCAGCCGAACCCAGCATCTGCAGTTCCACCTGCTGCCGATGGACGTGATGGGAGACCACATCCGCTGGCTGGCCGGCGACGCGGGCATCCAACTCAGCGACGACGCCCTACAGTCGGTGCTTCGTCAGGGCGGCGGCTCGGCGCGCGACACGGTGTCCGCGCTCGAACTGGTGGCTGCCGGCGGCGGCGAGGCGCTCGAGATCACGCCGCTCGACGAGTTCGTCGAGGCGTTCATCGAGCACGATCCCGGCCGGGCACTCGCAGTCGTCGCCCATGCGGTGCAGCAGGGGCGAGACCCGCGCACGCTCACCGAGGACATCGTGCGGCACCTGCGCGAGTGCTTCCTCTCCCTGATGGCGCCCGAGTTGGTGCAGTTGCCGGCGCAACGCGCGGGTGAGGTCACCGACCTCGCCACCCGCCTCGGCGCCGCGGCGATCGTGCGGTCGATGGAACGGCTGGGCGAGATGCTCGTCGAGATGCGGCACGCCCCCGACCCGCGCCTGCTGCTGGAGGTCGCCCTCGTGCAGCTCACCCATCACGCCGCCACGGCCGACGTGGGCGTGCTGGTCGAGCGCATCGAACGGCTCGAACAGCAGGTGGCCGCCGGTGCAGCGGCACCTGCGCCTCGGCCCGTGGCCATCGATCCCGCCACTGGTCGCGCTGCGCTGGGCAGTCGGGCCCGCGCCACGGCACCGTCGGCATCCTCGGCTCCATCCCAGCCCTCTTCCCGGGCTCCGTCTCAGGCTCCTGCAGCGCAGGCACCCGCGAGCGAGCCGGCGCAGCGTGGGTCGGCTCCGGCTGCTGCTCCACCCTCTGCACGGCCCGCAGAGGCGCAGGTTGCTGCACCCGCCCCCGGGGCAGGGGCTTCGCCTGCGGCCGCCGGCGCGGCCGTCGAACAGTGGTCGCAGGTGCTCGCGGGCATGAAGTCCCTGCCCCGGGCAGTGGTGTCGGCCACGAAGTTGATGGGAGCCCGCGACGGCGTGGTGGTGCTGGCGGCGCCCAACGAGATGCACCGCTCGAAGTGCTCGCAGTACATCGCCGACGTGGAAGCCGCGATCGTGAAGGTCGTGGGCTCCGCTGCGAAGGTGTCGATCATCGTCGACGGCGCGGCCGACGACGGCGGCATGCCCACCCCGCCGGACCGCACGGGGCCCATCCAGCGTGCCGCGGCACCCGTGGAGGAGCCGCCGTTCGAGGAGCCCGAGGCGATCGACCTCGACGAGTTGGTCGACGTGCCGCCCGAATCCGTGCAGACGCCCACGGACCGCTTGCTCGACGCCTTCCCGGGCTCGCAATTGATCGAGGAGTGACGTCGGCGTGGCCCACTACACCCAGCCGGTGCAGGCGCTCATCGACGAACTCGGCCGGTTGCCCGGCGTGGGGCCGAAGTCCGCGCAGCGCATCGCCTTCCATCTGCTGAAGCTGCCGAACGACGACGTCGCCCGCTTGGCCCGGGCCATCACCGAGGCCAAGGCGAAGGTGCGTTTCTGCGCACGCTGCTGGAACGTGGCCGAGCAGGAGTTCTGTCCCATCTGCCTCGACGACCGGCGCGACCCGGGCCTGATCTGCGTGGTGGAGGAGAGCCGCGACATTGTGGCTCTCGAGAAGACCGGTGAGTTCAAGGGCCGCTACCACGTGCTGCAGGGGGCGATGAGCCCGCTGGAGGGCATCGGCCCCGAGCAGTTGCGGATGAAGGAATTGTTCGCCCGCATCGAGCCCGAGGACGTGCGCGAGGTCATCCTGTGCACGAACCCGAACACCGAGGGCGAGGTCACCGCCATGTACATCGCCCGGATGATGAAGCCGTTCGGTGTGCGCGTGACCCGACTGGCGAGCGGCCTGCCGGTGGGTGGCGATCTCGAGTACGCCGACGAACTCACCCTCGGCCGTGCCCTCGAGGGCCGCCGCGACGTGAATCCCTGAGCGAGCCCGAGCCGCAAGCCCTGCGCGGTGGGCAAGCACAAGAAGGGCGCGTCGGCGCACGGCC
>CAZQPJ010000116.1:0-7648 GCA_964595105.1 uncultured Bifidobacterium sp. | reverse complement strand
GCCGCCTGGGCCTCCAGGTGCACGCCACGGCCGGCTTCATCGACCCCGGCTTCAAGGGAACCGTGGTGCTCGAGTTCTCGAACGTGTCGAACCTTCCCATTCTGCTGCGCACGGGCATGAAGATCGCCCAGCTGGTGTTCCAGCGGCTCGACAAGCCGGCCGAGCGGCCCTACGGCCACCCCGACCTGAAGAGCAAGTACCAGAACCAGAGCGGTGCCACCGCCAGCAAGTACAACCAGAACACGCTCTGAACGCCCGGCGGTGAATCGGCACCGACGACCGGTCAGCCGACCAACGTTCAGCTGCGCGGGTACCGCTCGCTGCCGATGAATCCGAGCCGCTCGAACGCCTGCTCGCTCTGTTCGGCGAGGGCGGCGCTCTCGTCGGTCGCGCCCGCTCGCTGCGCCAGTCGGGCGCGCTCGGCCAGCACGAAGCCGCGCTCCGCCTGTACGTGCGCGTCGGCAGCAGCCTGGGCCCGCATCAGCACGTCGGCGGCATCGGTCGCATCGAGGTCGACCAACGCAGCGCCCAGAACGCGCAGCACCGGGGGGAGCACCCACTCTGCACCAGTGGCCACGCAGAGCTGCTCGGCCGTGCGGCAACGGTCGCGTGCTCTGCCCGGCTGACCGGCCGCGAGATCGGCCTGGGCGAGCGCGCACAGCGTGCCGGCTTCCTCCACGTCGTCAGCGTTTGCTCGCTGCTCGGCCAACACGGCGTCCAACAGTGCCCGTGCCTCGTCGACGCGACCCTGGGCGAGAAGGGCGAGCGCCAACGAGCGTCGTGCCAACGCGACGAACGAGTCGCGCCCGATGGCCGTGAGGTGGGCGATCACGCGTCGCAACTCCGCCTCGGCCTCCACACCTCGTCCCATCAGCACCAGCACGTCGGCGGCGTTGTACGCCGAGATGCCCTCGGTGGACGTGTCGCCCACGGTGCGCGCCAACTGCTCGGCCTGTCGGAACATGTCGAGTGCGGCGTCACCGTTTCCCTCGTTCCATTCGAGCAGCGCAAGGTTGGCAACCGCGACACCCTGGTGCACTCGGTCGCCGATGCGCTGGAACAGCGACAGGGCCGCGAGTCCCTTCGCCCGGTCGGGTCTGCCGAGCTGGAGCCCGATGATGAAGGCGGTCTCGGTGGCGTCGGCCACCGTCGACGCATCGCCCGAGGCATGTGCGGCGCGCTCGGCGTCGTCGGCCAGGGTGAGTGCGCGGCTGGCGCGACCGTCGTAGTAGGCCGACCATGCGGCAGTGGTGAGCAGGTCGGCACGCACTGCCGCGGCGGCGGGGGTGCCGATGTCGGTCAGCCGTGCCAATCCGCGTGCCACGGTGCGCTGCGCAGCGCGTTGGTTGCCGGCGTGGACCTGGATGCTCGCCTCGCGCCGCAGGCCCTCCCCTGCCACCACCGCGTCGCCCGCGGCAACCCTGCGAAGCCGTCGCAGCGTCGCGAGGGCGGCATCCGGACGACCACGCAACTTCTGCGCCTCGGCCAGCGCCAGCAGCATCCGGCACCGTTCGGCGGGCTCGATGGTGCGCAGGTGCCGTGCAGCTGCGTCGGCGCGCTCGTACAGCACTTCGGCCTCGCCATGTGCATGCATCGCCGCAGCCCGCTGCGCCCCGAGCTGTGCGTGGCGCCACGCGGCGTCCCATCGGCCGGCTGCCAGGAAGTGCAGCGACAGGGTGCCGGTCGCATCGGGATCATCGCCCGATCGCGCCTCCATCGCGTCGCCGGCGATGCCGTGCAGCTGACGCCGCAGTCGATAGGGAAGGCCGTCGTAGGCGGTGTCGCGCACGACTCGTTCGTGGAACGAGCACCGGCCGCTGTCGAGGCGCAGGAACGGTGCAAGTCGGTGGAATGCCGCTGCGTCGGCGTGGGTGCCGCGGTCACCCAGCACGGTGCGCAGGTCGGACTCATCGAACGTGGTTCCCAATACCGATGCCACTCGCAGCAGGGAGCGATCGGCTGCCGACAGCCGGTCGATGCGGCTCGCCACCGCACCCTGCAGGGTGTGCGGCAGGGCCTCCACTCGGTGGCCAGCCCGGGCGGCCTCGGCGAGCGACCGCAGGAACAGAGGGTTCCCGCTGCCACGTGTCACCAGTGCTGCGACCTCGCCGGCCGTGATGGGGCTGCCGGCCATGACCGCTTCCACCAGCGCCTGCGCCTCGTGGTCTGCCAGGGGGCCGAGCGGCAGAGGCTCGGCAGGGAACTCGGGCTGGTTGGCCGCACTCCGCCGGGCAACCATCACCACCCACGGCCGGCGGTCGACGACGTTCATCAGTTCGCGCACGAGGTCGGCCGAGGCGGGGTCGAGGTGCTGCGCGTCGTCGAACACCAGCAGCGCCGTCGTCGGCACCAGCGCACCGAGCAGTTCCACCGTCAGCTCTGCGAGTTTCGAGTGGCGGAAGCCGGCGCCGAGCGCCGCCGTCTGCGGCGACGCCGGGAGGTCGATGCCCAGCACGTCACCCACGAGCGGCAGCCAGGGCTCCATATGGGGCACCAGAGCCGTCGCCGATCGCACGGCTGCATCGACGGCCCCGTCGTCGGCATCGGCTGCCACACCGAGCGCGCTGCGGAGCACCTGTCGGAACGCCCAGAACGGTGTGCTGCGCTCGTACTCGTCGCAGCGCGCCACATGGGCCGGCACGCCTGCACTCGAGATCACCACGGCAGCCAGTCGCGACGTGCCCGAGCCTGCATCGCCGGACACGTCGAACGCGGCGCCGGCTCCCGCCACGGCGGCGTCGATCGCGGCGCGAACGCGCCCGACTTCTGCGGCTCGCCCGACGAACGGGATGTCGATCGTCGATGTGCCGCCCCTCCTGGCACCGACTTTCGTGGCATGCACCACCGCCGACTTGCCCTTCACGTGGAAGGGTTCGAGGGTCACGGTGTCGAACCTCACGTCGCTGCTGTCGAGCACCTCGAGGGTGGCCACCACCTCGCCGACGTCGGCTCGACCGAGCAGTCGGGCGGCGAGGTTCACTGCGTCGCCCTTCACCGAGTAGGTACGGCGGAACGGCGCGCCGAAGTCGCCGGCGAACACGTCGCCTGCGTTCACGCCCGCCCGCAGCGCCAAAGGTGTGTGGGTGCGGACGACGTCGGTGACGGCCAGCAGCAGACGTTCGGCATCTCGCGCACCCGTGGTGGGGGCACCGGCGGTGAGCATCACCTTGCCGCCGTCGACACCCACGTCGGTCTCGAAGAAGGTGACGCCATAGCGCTGAGCCGACTGCTGTGCGGCGCGCACACACGCATCGAGCGCGTCGGCCAGCGCCTCCGGCCCTTGCGATGTCAGCAGCATGTCGGTGCCGGAGAACTGCACGAACGCAACGGCGATGCGTCGGTGCTCGGCCTCACCCCAGACGGTGCAGACGCGCTCACGGATGCCCTGCGGCAGCAACCCTTCGATGTCGAGGCCGGTCGAGTCGGGCCGAGGGACGAGCGCGTCGTCGTTCACCGCCGGTGCCTCGGCGACGACGAACCCCGCCCCGAGTGCCGCGCCAACGCAGTCGGGTGGGATGAGGTTGGCGGTCGCGGCGGTGATGCCGATCTCATCGGCCCGTGCGGCGGCCTGCATCTCGACGCATCGACTGGCCGCAGGGCCGCAGACCACGAGTTCGCGGTGCTTGGTGGGGTCACCGACGAGGAAGCAGTGGAACCTGCCCGAGTGGATGCCTGCCGACATCCGCAGGGTGACGCGCGCCGCGCCGCTGCCGACGGTGCCCACTTCGGCCAAGCGCTGGCGCATTGCCACCGTGGCGTGCACTGCCCGGGTGGCGTGGTCGGGTCCCTCGAACAGCAGCACCAGCGCATCGCCACCCCACTTCACCAGTCCGGCACCGTCTCGATAGGCGACGGCCAGCAGTTCGGAGAACAGCGCCGACAGGATGTCGCTGAGTTGTTCGGCGCCGATGCGTCCCTTCGCGGCCAGCCGTTCGGTGAGCGCGGTGAACCCGCTGATGTCGACGAACGCGAGCGAGCCGTCGACCTCCTGCCATGTCGCCCCGGGGCGGTGTCGCAGCCATTCGACTGCGAGCCGCGGAACGTACGGTTCGGCGCCTGCCGCTGGGGTCAAGCCTTCTTGCTCAGCGGTGTGGCAGTGGGATCCTCGACGAACAGGATCGGGTACGAGACGTCACCGGTGACGGGGTCGCGGGTGATGGCGAACTCGTCGATGCAGAAGCCGGCTGCGGTGGCCTCGCCGCTGGCGAGGAACCCGGTGGTGATGTCACCGCCGACGCCGACGCACATCGGTGCCAAGGCGAACGGCTGGTAGACGTTGTTCACCTTCAGCGACAGGTAGATCGGATGTGCCTGGTACTCGGCCACCAACGGGTGCACGGGCATCGTGAGTCCGAGCACTGCGGTGAGTGACCACGAGTCGACGACGCCACCGTTGCCGAGCTCACCGTCGGCGTTGTACCCCATGCACTGCACGGTCCAGTCGCTCTGCATCATGCACGACACGGCGTCGCCCGCCGACACCAGCGAGGCAGGGTCGGTGGCCGTGGAGGTGGTGACGTAGGTGGGCGCATTCGTGGAGGTGGTGACCGCGGGGTCCTGGCCGATCTGACCGCTGCCGTTGGCTCCCCAGCAGAACAGGTCGCCCTGGCTGCTCGTGGCGCAGGCGTGGCCGAACGCACCCATGGCGATGCTGGTGATGGCGAAGTCGGACGGGATCGCGGCCCAACTCGGAGCCATCACCGATGCGCCGTCGGTGTTCTGGGCGAGTTGGCCCGACTGGTTGGCGCCCCAGCAGTACATGCTGTTCGAAGCGACGACCGGTGCACAGATCGATGACCCACCTGCAGCGAGGCCACTGAGCGTGTCGAGTGGTGTGGTGCCGGCATTGAACGCCGGGTAGGGGGCAGCCACACCGTCGCCGTTGTTGATGCCGAGCTGACCGACGCTGTTGTCGCCCCAGCAGAAGAGCTGCTGCGGGCCCGTGGCGAGCGCACAGGTGCTGCCCGAACCGGCCACGTTGGGATCGGCGTAGGCGGCGAACGCGGCCACGTGGGTGACTCCGTCGAGTGTGATGTCGCCGCCCAGCATCACCGGCGCGGGAGCGTGGTCGACGGCGTCGACGCTGCCCGGCCCGGTGCCGAGTTGCCCCGAACCGTTGCGTCCCCAGCACCACAGCTCGGTGGCGGCGGTGATGGCACAGGCATGCACTCCCGACACCGAGATGTCGGTGGCGGCCGGCAAGCCGGCGACGGCGGTGGGCGTGGACCCGTAGTGCTGGCCCCAGCAGTACACGGCAGCGTCGACGGTGAGCGCACACGTGTCGTTCACTCCGGCCGAGACCCGCGTGACACCGGTGAGACCCGGCACGGTGAGTGCCCACGAGCTGAACGGCTCGGCGGCGCCATCACCGAGTTGGCCAAGGCTGTTGTCGCCCCAGCACTGCAGGGTGGCGTCGGGGCGGACTGCACAGGTGTGGCTCCAGCCACTGGCGAGTTGCCCGGCGGTGGGTGAGGCGGCCACGGGAACCGGGCAGTCGACCAGGGGGCACGTGATGGTGAGTTTCGCCGGGTTGAGATTCGAGTAGAGGTGCGTGGCGCCCTGGGTCGACACGAAGTCGAGCGTCACTCCGCGCCAGTCGGCGGCGCACCCCGAGTTGGCGGGCAGTTGGGCACAGTCGACGGGTGCCTCGTAGAGCGACACCGGGCCGAAGGCACCGTTGGGAAGGTCGGCCGTGGCGGTTCCCGAACCGGCGGGAATCTGCAGCGGCCCGGTGGCCACGTTCGGCGACGCGCTGACGGTGATCGCTCCGGCGGCCACCACGTCGGCGGTGGCGCTTCCTGACTGGCCGGTGATGGTCACCTGCAATTGCAGGCCGAGTTGCACGGCGGAGTACGAGGCCGTGATGGTGCCGTACCCCCTTGCGTCGGTGGTGGTGCCCGGAGTGGCGGGCGTGAACGCCCCCGAGGCGTTGGGCGACGAGAGCGTGGCCGCCGCTGCGGCGATGGGGTTGCCGTAGGCGTCGGCCGAGTGGAAGGCCACGGCGAACGTGCCGCCCTGCACCAACTTCGGGTTCGCCGGAGTGGCTGACGTGTCGGTGACGGAGTCGACCGTGACGATGGGTGTGCCCGCTGCCACCGAGAACGACTTCGAGCCCGAGGTGGCGCCCGGTGCGGCAACCGTGACCGACTGCGCCCCAGCCTTCGTGAACGTGGCCGGCACCGAGAACGCACCGGCCACGGGTGTGACTGCCACGCCGCTCACCGACGTGCACACGCCTGCCACGTTCGCAGGAGCGATGCCGCTGACGCGAGCAGCGCAGTCGCTGGTGCCGAGGGTGATGTTCACGGTGGTGCCGGTGAACGCGGGTGTCGACGCGACGGAGATCTGCGTCGCCGTGCCCGCGGTGGCCGACGTCGGTGAGGTCACCGTGAATGCGGGGGGCACCACCACCGCACCCCCGACGACGATGGTGGCCGGCGGGCCCGAGAGGCGGAAGCCCGACGGGTTGGGATCGGCAACCGGGAACGTGAGCGTCTGCGCGGTGGCCGGCGTGGTGAGGCCGAATGAGACCGAGACCGACTGGCCGGATCGCAGTTGGTTCGCACGTGTGCGAGCAGCGACCACGATGACCTTTTGACACGTGGCTGCCGGCCGCTCGCATTCCTCGAACCGGGCGGTCCATCCGGATGCCAGACCGCCCTGGATCGCCGGAGCCCCCAACTTGGTGGGACCTTTGGGCACGGTGATCTTGAACGACGCGAGCGCCGTGTCGGGCGACGAGGTGTTGGTGAGCGTGAGACCGGCGGTGATGGCGGTCGAAACGGTGGCACTGGCACCCACGGTGCCGTTCACGCTGGTGGCGACGGAGTACGTGGGAGGCGGTGGCTTGGGTGCGGCTGTGCCCGTGACCACCGTGGCCGCCGTGAGACACGTCACCCCGGCGAGTGCCAACGCGAGAGTCCGCGCCGAAAGAGCAATGCGAGAATTCCCTGAACGCGTCACGTCCCCGTCCCCCTCACCGCGGGCGGACCCGCGGCCTCGTCACGCAGAGGATGGTTTCAGAATTCTCTGGAATCCGTCAAGGGGTGACGGCACGATTGCGGTGAGTGGTGGTCACTCGCCGGCGACGGGCTCCACCACGTTGGAGCCCGGGTTGTGCAGTTTCCGCTCGCCGGCCTCGATGGCATCGAGCAGGTGGATGGCGATGTCGGCCACCTTCACCTCGTGCTCGTCCTTGCCGGCGGCCTTCACGCCGTCGTCGAGCATGATGTAGCAGAACGGGCAGGCGGTGGCGACGCGGCTGGCGCCCGTGGAGATGGCCTCCTGGGCTCGCTCGTCGTTCACCTTCACGCCGATGTTCTCCTCCATCCACATGCGCGCACCGCCGGCGCCGCAGCACATGCCCTTGGTGCCGTTGCGCTGCATCTCGACCACCTCGATGCCCTTGATGCTGCCCACCACCTTGCGCGGCGCGAGGTACACGTCGTTGTGGCGACCGAGGTAGCACGAGTCGTGATAGGTGAGGCGCTCCTCGAGCGACGCCTGGCTCACGTCGAGCTTGCCGTTGGCGATGAGGCTCTCGAGCAACTGCGTGTGGTGCACCACCTCGTAGGTGCCACCCAGCTGCGGGTACTCGTTCTTGAGGGTGTTGAAGCAGTGGGGGCACTGGGCGATGATCTTCTTCACG
>CAZQPJ010000115.1:0-7676 GCA_964595105.1 uncultured Bifidobacterium sp. | reverse complement strand
CCGGCCGCTGTTCTTCCTCGACTACGTGGCGAGCAGTCGCCTCGACGCCGACCAGGTGGCTGAGGTGGTCACCGGCATGGCAGAGGCGTGCGAGGCCGCCGGTTGCGCGCTGCTGGGCGGCGAGACCGCCGAGATGCCCGGCGTGTATGCCGAGGGTGCCTTCGACATCGCTGGCACCCTGGTGGGCGTGGTCGACCGGGGCGACCTGCTGCCTGCCTCCGCACCGCAACCCGGCGATGTGCTCATCGGCGTCGCCTCCAACGGGCCGCACACCAACGGCTACTCGCTCCTGCGCCGCCTCTTCGACTGGCTGCCCATGGATGCCACTCCCCCGGGCTTCGATGCTCCACTGGGCGACACACTGCTGCGCCCGCACCGCAACTACCTCCCCGTGCTGGAGGCAGCACTCCGGACGCGGAGGGTGCGAGCGCTCGCACACATCACCGGCGGCGGGCTGCCCGAGAACCTGCCGCGCGTGCTGCCCCACGGCGTCGACGCATGCATCGCCCTCGGGTCGTGGCCCGTGCCACCTCTGTTCCGATTGGTGCGCGACATCACACCCGGTATGCCCACCGACGAGCTCTATCGCACGCTCAACATGGGTATCGGCATGGTCGTGGTGGTGGCGCCGGAACACGCCGACGAGGTGCAGGGAGCGATCGCCGAGCCGACGTGGCGCATCGGCGGCCTCGTCGCCAGCGATGGCCCCGGACGAATGGTGCATCTGCAATGAAACGCCTCGTGGTGCTCGCGTCGGGCAATGGTTCAAACCTTCAGGCGGTGATCGACGCATGCGCCGAGGGACGGCTTCCTGCCGAGGTCGTTGCCGTTGTCAGCGACGTCGCGCACGCACGCGCGTTGCAACGGGCCGAAGCCGCCGGCATTCCCGCCGTGCACATCGGGCGCCGATCGAACGAACCGCGCGCCGACTTCGATGCCCGACTCGCCGAGGTGGTCACTGGCTTCGACCCTCACACCGTGGTGCTGGCCGGATGGATGCGCCTTCTCAGCACCAGCTTCCTCGGGTGGTTCCCGGGAATGGTGGTGAATCTCCATCCTGCGCTGCCACGCGAGCTTCCCGGCACCCGGGCGATCGAGCGTGCCTTCGCCGAAGCACGGGCCGGCACCCGTACCCGCAGCGGCGTGATGGTGCATCTGGTTCCCGATGAAGGGGTCGACAACGGCCCTGTGCTCGCCACCGTCGAGGTGCCGATCCTGCCCACCGACACCTTCGACGACTTCGCCGAACGCATGCACGCCGCCGAGCACGACCTGCTCGTCGCGACGCTGCGACAGGTCTGCCTCTTCCAGCCCACTCAACAGCGCACTCAGGAGCACGGAGCACCCGCATGAGCAACCACGAACTGTTCGACCGCTTCGAAGCACTCACCTTCGACGATGTCGTGATCATCCCCGGCTACAGCGAGGTGCTGCCCGACACGGCCGACACCTCCGCGGTGTTCGCCGACGACATCGTGCTGCAGGTGCCCATCATCAGCGCTGCGATGGACAAGGTCACCGAAGCACGCATGGCGATCGCCATGGCCCGCGAGGGCGGCATCGGCGTCATCCATCGCAACCTGCCCATCGCCGATCAGGCGGCCGAGGTGCAGAAGGTGAAGCGCAGTCAGAGCGGCATGATCACCGACCCAGTGACACTGCCACCCACTGCCACCCTCGCCGACGCCGAAGACCTGATGAGCCGGTTCAAGTTCAGCGGCATGCCCATCACCGACGGCGACGGCCGGCTGCTCGGCATCCTCACCAACCGCGACATGCGGTTCTGCGAACCGGCCGATTTCCGTCGGCCGGTGACCGACTTCATGACCAGCGAGGGCCTGGTCACCGCCCCGCAGGGCACGTCGCTCGCCGAGGCGAAGGCGATCCTCCAGCGACACCGCATCGAGAAACTCCCCCTCGTCGACGACCGCGGTCACCTGAGCGGACTCATCACCGTGAAGGACATCCAGAAGGCACAGCAATACCCGAACGCCACCCGGGACGCGGCGGGCCGCTTGCGCTGCGCCGCGGCGGTCGGTGTGGGCGCCGACCTCGAGGACCGCGTCGAAGCGTTGGTGGCACAGGGCATCGACGCCGTGGCCATCGACACCGCACACGGCCACTCAGCCGGTGTGATCAAGGCGATCGAGCGCATCAAGAGCTCATGGCCGAACCTTCCGGTCGTGGCCGGCAACGTGGTGACCGAGGAGGGCGTCGATTCACTGCACCGCGCCGGAGCGTCGGCAGTGAAGGTGGGCGTCGGCGCCGGCTCCATCTGCACCACCCGAGTGGTCAGCGGTGCGGGCATGCCGCAGCTCTCCGCCATCTGGTTCACCTCGCAGCATGCTCGTCGACGCGGCGTACCCGTGATCGGCGACGGCGGCATCACCTACTCCGGCGACGTCGTGAAGGCGCTCGCCGCCGGAGCCGACACGGTGATGCTGGGGTCGCTGCTCGCCGGCACCGACGAGGCCCCCGGCGAACTCGAACTGTTCGAAGGGCGCCGCTACAAGAGTTATCGCGGCATGGGGTCGATGGGCGCGATGCAGGGCCTCGGCGCCGACCGCTATGCATCGGCCCAGAGCCAGGTGGCGGGTCAGAGCCGCAAGTTGGTGCCCGAGGGCATCGAGGGCCGTGTCCCCTACGCCGGCACGCTCGGCGACGTGGTGTACCAACTCGTCGGCGGTCTCCGCAGCGGCATGGGGTACGCCGGAGCGGCCACGCTCGATGCGTTGCGCCACGCCCGCTTCATGAAGGTCACCACCGCCGGCCGCAACGAGAGCCACCCGCACGACGTGACCATCACCAAGGAAGCCCCCAACTACCAGCGGACCTGACCCGAAACCACGGGTCTAGGATTCGGCGATGACCGACGGCCACCACCGGCGCACGGCTCTCGTCGCCACGCCGCTGTTCGCCGCCGCGTCGGCCGCATCGCTCAACCGTCTCGCTGCCGCCTCGATCGAACGACGTCTGCGTCGTGGCACCAACCTGTTCATCGAGGGCGACGTGCCGCGGTCGGTGTGGCTCGTGCTCGAGGGTTCCCTCCGCGTGTTCGTGACGTCGCTCGACGGCGACGAGCCCACGCTCGGTCTCCTCACCGCCGGCGATCTGGTGGGCGAGCTCGGAGTGCTCGGCGGCATTCGCCGCTCGGCATCGGTCGCGGCGGTGCAGCCCAGCCGAGTGCTGGAGATTCCCGGCGCCGTGTTCCGCGAGGTGTACGAGAGCGACCCGGCACCGGCTCGCCAACTCGTCGATCTCTTGTCGCGCCGCCTTCGCGCCACCAGCGGGACACTCGCCGACCTCACCCTGCTCGACCTCGGTGCCCGTCTCGCCAAGTTCCTTCTGGCCGAGGCGCATCGATGCGGCAGCCATCGGTTCACCCTTCCCCACACTCAAGCCGATCTCGGGCGGATGCTCGGCGGTGCGCGGCAGACTGTCAACCAAGTGCTCCACTCATTCGAACACGACGGCTTCATCACCATTGCAGGACGCTCCGTCGAGCTCATCGACATCGACGGCCTGCGCCGACGCTCGATGAGCTCGGCATGACCGCGGCGACCTCCTTCAGCTTCGATCCGTACTCGTCGTCGCTGTCGCGTCGGCTGGCGGCCATGACGCAGGGTGTCCACCGCATCGACGCCACCCTGCTGTTCGCCGACGTGTCGGGCTACACGAGGCTCACCGAGCGCCTCGCCGCACTCGGCCGCGAGGGCGCCGAACGACTGACCTCCGTGGTCAATTCGTGCTTCACGGCGCTCATCGACGAGGTGTTCCGCGAAGACGGCGAGGTGGTGCGTTTCGGCGGCGACGCGCTGTTCATCGCCTTCACCGGCGATGGGTCGCTGGTCCGAGCGCGGCGCGCCGCCCGGGCGATGCAACGGGTGATCGCTACCTTGCCGGCCATCGCCGTACCGGGCGGACGCGTGAAGTTGCGACAGTCGATGGGTCTCGCCACAGGTGAACTGTCGGCATGCGTCTGGACCTCGTCGGACGGTCGCTGGACCGAGGTGCTCCCGTTCGGTACCACGGTGACGGCCACGCTGGCGGCCGAGTCCGCTGCGCAGGCCGGCGAGATACGCGAGGCGCCTGCCGTCGACACCCGACGGTCGACGTCGAGCACGCCCGCACCCGTCGACGCCGCGCACCTCGTTCCGCCCACGCTGGCGCGCGCCCTCGCGGAGAACGCCGACGCGGAGCACCGTGTGGTTGCGCTGTCGTTCGTGAAGGTCGGCGGCATCGACCACGTCGACGACGACGTGTTGAGCAACGGGATGGCTGCCCTGTTGCACGAGGTCGACACCCTCCAGCGGGATGAGGGACTGACGCTGCTCGGCACCGATGTGTCGGACGACGGGTTGAAGTTCATCATCGGCGCGGGCGCACCGTTCGCGTCACAGGACGACGCCGAGCGCCTCCTGGTGGGCGCGCGACGTATCGCCGGTCTCCGCACGCCGTTCCATCTGCACGTGGGCGCGCACGTGGGCGCAGTGTTCTGCGGCGACGTCGGCCACCCCCGGCGGCGCACCTACACGGTGATGGGCGACGCGGTGAACCTCACTGCGCGCCTCATGGCTGCCGCACACGACGGTTCGTTGCTTGCCAGTGCCGCACTGCTCGATCGCGTACCGCATCGCTTCGCATTCACGTGGCGCGAGCCGTTCCGCGTGAAGGGCAAGCGCGCGCCGGTGTCGGCTGCAATCGTGGGTTCTCCGCTCACCGGGGTCACCGCCGGCGGCGGGGCTGCCTGGGTGGGTCGGGTCGATGAGCGACGACGTCTTGCCGCCGCCATCGACGCCGGCGAGCCGTTCGTGAGGGTGACGGGCCCTGCGGGCTCCGGTTCGAGCAGGTTGGTCGCACGAGTGCTCGATGACCTTCGCCGGCCGGCGGTGTGGGCCACGGCACGCGTGGGCGCCAGCGGTACGTCGCTCGGATGGGTGCACGACGTTCTCGGGAACGGCCACATGCCCGACGATGCCGCCGCGGCAGCTCGACGCATCCTCCACCATCTGGCCGGCCGGGTGCTGGTGGTCGACGGTGCCGATCACCTCGACCCGGCTTCGAAGGAGGTCGTGGCTCGCGTTGTGGTGGAGGGCGCCCTGCAGGGTGGCACGGTGATCGTGACAGCCCGCACCACCGACGCCCTCGACGCTCCCATCGACCTCGGCGTGGTCGACATCGCCGTGACTCCGCTCGATGATGCATCGATTCGCACGATCGCCATCGCCGCCTCCGAGCATCCGCTCACCGAGGCCACCATCGATGCCATCGTGGCGAGAGCCGGTGGCAACCCGCGCTTCGCCTCGTGGCTGGCCAAGACTCCCGAGGGGTCGAGCGAAATGCACGACACACTGCCCGAGTCGATGGAGTCCGCCGTGATGGCCCTCTTCGACCGGATGCCTGCATCCGTGCGGTCGGCGGTGCGCGCAGCGGCTGTGGTGGGCGAACTCTCCGACACGGATGCGCTGGTGTCCGTGCATGGTGGCGACACGCGCATCCTCACGGCGCTCCGCGCAGCAGCACCGTTGGTGGTCGAGCGCGGTGATGCGCTTGCGTTCGCCGACGAGGGTGTCCGCGCCACGGTGCACGCCGCCACTCCGGTGGCCACTCGCCGATCTCTTCATCGAGTCGCCGCCCACGCGTTGGTCACCCGTGCCGCTGCACCCGCCGACGCAACCATCGCACGGATCGCCGACCACTACTGGCATGCCGACTCGCCAGCAGAAGCGCTCGAGTGGCAACGCAGGGCAGGCGACATCGCCCACTCCCGCGGTGCGTCACTGATTGCCTGCCGCCACTACCAGCGGGCGCTGAGGATGTCGGCCCGCATCTCCGACCACCGCGCCACTCTCGACCTCGCCTCGCGTGCCGCCGACTGTGCCGACCGAGCCGGCCTCGCCGACGTCGCCATCGACGTGCTCCGTGCGGCCGAACCGCTGGCCGAGACACCGCGTGCACGTGCCGACCTCATGCGCCGGCGCGCCGTGCAATACGACTGGCTCGGCCGAACCGCACAGGCACTGCGGGTGCTCACCATGGCAGCCAAACAGGTGCGCAACGACCCGACCGGTGCGGATGTTGCAGTGGAGATCGACATCGAGCGGGCGACGGTGCTGCTCTACAGCGGACGCGACGCCGAGGCCGGCCGCATCGCCGACGAGTGCATCGAGCGCGCTCGCGACTGCGGCAACGCCGTGTTGCTGGCACGAGCCCTGCTGGTGGCGATGACACGTGAATCCACCGCCGGTTCACACCGTGCCACCGAACTCGGTAACGAGGCACTCATGGCGCTCGACGGGCACCCGGATGCTGCGGCGCTGCGAGGTTCGCTCCTCATCAACCTCGGTGTGGCAGCCGACAACCGCGGCGACGCTCTCGAGGCGCTGGAGCACTACACCGCCGCACAGTCGGCCTACGAGTCGGTGGGCAACCTCCGGCATCGCTGCACGGCAATGTCGAACCGGGCAGGCGTACTGCTCGAACTCGGGCACGTCGACGAGGCTCGCGGGCTCGCCGACGATGCTCTTCGCGAAGCTGCCGCCCTGGGTCTGCCGCACGAGCACGCCTACGCGCAGGGTGTGCTCGGGAGGGTCCGTTGCTGGCAGGGAGAAGTGGATGAGGGCCTCGCTCAACTCGAACGGTCCCGCGCAACGCTGGAGGCAGACGGCGATACGGAGACAGCGCTGTTCCGCGCCTGCTGGCACGCCGAAGTACTCGTGGCCGCGGGTCGACACGCCGAGGCTGCTGCAGCGATCGACGAGTGGCTCCCGCGTGTCGCACCCGATTCGATGCTCGCCCATTCCGCCATGAGGGTCCTCAGCCTCGCCGGGGCCAGCACCGACGACGTCCGCCGGCTGCGGCAGACGCTGCCGGCAGCACGGGGCATCGAAGCCCTCTTCTGCCATCAGGCACTCCAGCGGCTCACCGACCTCGACCCGACTGAGGAGGCCGAGCTTCTCGACCTCGAACGACGCTTCGGCCTCACCGCACGGCTCAACGCCGCGCCGTCCCCCCGCCACCGCCGCTCGAGCCACCCTTGAACGGGCAGCCCGGCTGATCGATGGTCAGCGGCACGCACGGGGTGGGCACCGTGGTCTGGGTGCCGTCGGTGTACATGTAGAACGGCATCGCCAGTCCCGTCACCTCGACCCACATCGGTTCCGTGGCCGTGACGGTGTTGCCGTTCACGTTGCACCGCGCCGTCGCATCGACGATCACGTTCACCGTCGCCACGCCACGGAAGGTCTGCCCGTAGTTGTTGGTGGTGATCGCCTGCGGGTTGGTGATGGTGAGGGTGTCGAGCGAGGTACGCGTGAACGGAATCGCGAACTGCACGTTCTGGAACGTGGAGTACAGCGTGTCGGTGCGCACCACGCTGGCCGTGGAAATGGCATTGATGTTGCCGCCGGTGGGGATGTTGTAGCCCCACAACAGCGTCGGCGGCAGCGCCGTACCGGTGGTGCAGGTCGACACCACGCCGCTCAGTTGGAACCGCACCGAACTTCCTGTCAGGAGTCCGCCCGTCAGCACCCTGCGGCTGCTGGCGAACGTCACCGAGGGTGTGCCCGACACCTGTGCCACTGCGCTGTAGCGGGCCACACCCGCCGCGCAGGCGGGGACAGTCACCGAGGTGGTGCCGGAGGTCGCGGTCGACCCCGTGACGCTGACGGTCGACA
>CAZQPJ010000114.1:0-7727 GCA_964595105.1 uncultured Bifidobacterium sp. | reverse complement strand
GCGGTGCCGAGCAGTGCCTCGACCGAGCCAAGCCGCACATCGACGCCGCCCTGGCCGCCGGGAAGGCCGTGGGCATCGGCCTCGGCCTGAAGAACTCGGGACTCGGCAACGGCTTGCGCGAAGTGTGTGCGGCAGTGGTGCACTTCCGCAGTGCCGATGGGAAGGTGGAGGTGCGGCACGGGTTCACCGAGATGGGCCAGGGCGTGCACACGGTGGCCCTGCAGACAGCGGTCACCGAGCTCGGCATCGACCCTGCGCGCATCGAGGTGATCGTCGACACCACCCGGCAGCTCGGCTTCGGCCAGACAACCGGCAGCCGCGGCACGCTGATGGTGGCTGCCAGCGTGCAGAAGGCATGTGAGGTGGCGGTGCAGCACGGGTGTGCGCCCGACGTCGATCACTACGCCGAGCACGTGGTCGACTGGACGCAGAAGC
Organism: uncultured Bifidobacterium sp.; assembly: GCA_964595105.1. Lineage (GTDB taxonomy): Bacteria > Actinomycetota > Acidimicrobiia > Acidimicrobiales > Ilumatobacteraceae > UBA668. The sequence continues at coordinate 7,292 of CAZQPJ010000114.1, read as the reverse complement.
TGGGCGACCCGGCCGTGCCGAACCCCACCATCCATGCGGCCTTCGGCTACGCCGCGCAGGTGGTGGTGGCCGACCGTTCGACCGGCGCCATCGAGAAGGTCGTCGCCATCCACGACGTGGGCAGGGCCGTGAACCCGCGCCTGTGCGAGGGGCAGATCGAGGGCTCGGTGCACATGGGGCTCGGCTATGCACTCACCGAGGACTTCCCGAGCGACGAGCGCTGGTTCCCCACCAACATGACGCTGCGCAGCCTCGGCATCCTGCGGCCGAAGGACGTGCCACCCATCGAGGTGGAACTGGTGGAGGTGCCCCAGCCGAGGTCGGCCTATGGCATCAAGGGTGTCGGCGAGATCGGCCTCGTGCCCACCAGCGGCGCAGTGGCTGCGGCGCTGCACATGGTGGATGGCCAGTGGCGCACCACGCTGCCGATGCGGCGCAGTGCCGCCGACACGGGGGAGTGATGGCGGCCACCACGCCGGGGCTGGTGTGCGCGCACCATCACCTCTATTCGGCACTCGCACGCGGCATGCCGGCGCCCCCGAAGCAACCGGGTTCGTTCCGCGACATCCTCGAGCAGGTGTGGTGGCGGCTCGACGTGGCGCTCGACGCCGAGATGATCCGCTGGAGCGCCATGCTGGGTGCCGTCGAGGCACTGCAGTGCGGCACCACGGCCATCGTCGACCACCACGAATCACCGTCGTGCATCGAGGGCAGCCTGTCGATCATCGCCGAGGCGTGCGCCGAGGTGGGGGTGCGAACGAACCTCGCTTACGGAATCACCGATCGCCACGGCGCCGATGGGGCGCGCCGCGGCCTTGCCGAGAACGAGCGGTTCCTGCGCGACGGAGGCCGCGGCATGGTGGGCGTGCACGCCGCCTTCACCTGCACCGACCAGACCCTGTCGGCGGCGGCGGGGCTCGCAGCCGAACTCGGTGTGGGCGTGCACATCCATGTGGCCGAGGGCATCGACGACATCGCCGCCGGCGAGCGTCTGCAGCATCTCGCCCGACCCGACTGGTGGCTCGTCCACTGCGTGCACCTCGACCGCGACCTGCCCGGCACCATCGCCCACAACCCGCGCAGCAACATGAACAACGCGGTCGGCTACGCCCGGCCGGCTGACCGGCCGAATCGGGTGGTCCTCGGCACCGATGGCATCGGCGCCGACATGCTGGAGGAGGCCCGGCTGGCGTACGTGCGCCTGCGCGAGAGCGACGTGCGCGCTTCGCCCGACACCGTGTGGCAGTGGCTCGACAACGGCTACGCGCTGTTCCCCGAGGCGCGGCACGACGTCGTCACATGGAACTACCCGCACGCCGACAGTGCGTGGCACGTGGCGTTCACGCCGGGGGTGCGTGCGGTCGACGTGACGCTTGCATCGGGCGAGCAGGTGCTGCGCGACGGCCTGCCGACACGCGTCGACCTCGACGAGGTGCGCGCCAAGGCGGCGGAACAGGCGAGCAGATTGTTCGAGCGGCTGTGACACGGGCCAGCGGCGTCGAGTACGCGTGGCGTGGCACCTTCGAGTCGGCCGAGGCGAACACCCTTCATGCCGAGGCATTCGGTACCAGGGTGTTCACCGACACGGAGTGGGACTGGGTGGAACTCACGGGACGTCACAGCCTCGGCTGGGTGACGGCGCGGGCCGACGGGGAGTTGGTCGGCTTCGTGAATGTGCTGTGGGACGGCCTCGTGCACGCATGGCTGCAGGACGTGATGGTCGCCGCCGCACACCGTCGCAAGGGAGTGGGGGTGGCACTGGTTCGGCAGGCGCGTGACGGCGCTGCTGCAGTCGGATGCGAGTGGTTGCACGTCGACTTCGACGACGACCTGCGGCCCTTCTACATCGACGAGTGCGGTTTCCGGCCCGCCGCCGCGGGCCTCATGGCGCTCGGTGGCGACGCGCCGTCCTCCGACTGACGAACCGCTTTACAAATTGTCAAGCGACTAACGTGGCGCACATGAACACGCCGGTCGCGCTGTACCTGCAGGATGCCCACCCCATTCGCGAGGGCATGGAGATCGTGAAGTACGCCGAGCAGAAGGGCTTCGCCGCGGTGTGGCAGGCGGAGAGCCGCTTGGTGCGCGAGGCAACGGTGCCGATGGCGGCGTTCGCCAGCGTCACCGACACCATCAAGGTGGGCTCGGGCGTGGTCGACTGCTGGAGTCGCAACCCTGCACGTCTCGCGGCCACCTTCAGCACGCTCGACGACCTGGCTCCGGGCCGAGTCATCCTCGGTATCGGCGCATGGTGGGACCCACTGGCCAAGAAGGTGGGCATCGATCGCGCCCGCCCGCTCACGGTGATGCGCGAAATCGTCACCGCCGTGCGCGCCCTGCTGCACAACGAGACCGTCACGTTCGACGGCTCGTACGTGCACCTCGACGGCGTGGAGCTCGACTACGTGTACCAGGAGCGCCGTCCCAAGGACGTGCCGATCTACATCGGTGCCACCGGCATGCAGATGATGGAACTCACCGGTGAGATCGCCGACGGTGCGGTGCTGAACTATCTGGTGTCGCCCGACTACAACGAACAGGCCATCGCTGCGCTCGAGCGTGGTGCAGCGAAGGCAGGACGCAGCCTCGACGACATCGACAGGCCGCAGTTGGTGGTGTGCAGCGTGCACGAAGACCGCCAGACGGCGCTCGACATGGCACGCATGATGGTCACCCAGTACCTCGGCCAGCAGCCGCACATCATGAAGGCGTCGGGTGTGCCGCAGAGCCTGCTCGACAAGGTTGGCGAGGTGCTCACCTGGCCGGCCACGCACGAACAGGTCGAGGCCGCCAGCACGTTGGTACCCGACGAGATCGTGCAGATGCTCACCGCCAGCGGAACGCCGGCCGAGGCGCGGGCCAAGGTGCAGGAGTACGTCGACCACGGCTGCACCTGCCCCATCCTCTACCCGTTGGGTGACGTGAAGGCCATGATCGACGCGTTCACCTGATGCGGTCGGCGCTGCTGTCTCAGAGCCACTTGCGCCGTTTGAACACCACGTACAACCCGGCGCTCATCACCACCATCAGACCGAGCGCGAACGGGTAGCCGAAGTACCAGTCGAGCTCGGGCATCCGTGTGAAGTTCATGCCATAGATGCCGGCGATGAGCGTGGCGCCGAACACGATGGAACCCCATGCGGTGAGCTGCTTCATCACGAGGTTCATCTGGTTCGAGATGACAGCCAGGTGTGCCTCCACGGCGTTGCCCACCAGTTCGCGCAGTTCGTCGACCATGTCGGTGGCGCGCAGCAGTTTGTCGAACGTGTCGCGGCACACCACCAGCGCGTCACCTTCGATCCAGCGCACTTCACCGCGCAGGATCGACGAGAGCACCTCGCGCAGCGGCATCACGGCGCGGCGGATGCGCAGGAGCTCGCGGCGCACGTCGAACAGGGCCTCCTGCACGTCGTGTTCCTCGTCGGGTTCGTTGTCGCGGCCGTCGAAGATGCGGTCCTCGATGTCCTCGAGCTGGTCCTCGATCTCGTCGGCGGTGTTGAAGTAGCCGTCGACGAGGTCCTCCAGCACGAGAGCGAGCATCATCCCCGACGACACGCCACCGGGTGAGGCCGTGAGGCGCTGGCAGCGGGCCAGGGCCACCGTGGGCTCCCACTCGTGGCCGTCCTCGTCGTGTCGGCGCACGGTGGCGAACCATCCGTCGCCCGCCCACATGTCGACCTCGGCCAGCGTGCCGCTGAAGGCCACCACGTAGACATGGTCGGGGAAGCGCTGCATGCTCGGTCGCGCGGCTCGGCGGTGGGCCTCGTCGAAGGTCCGTTCGGAGAGGTGGCGCTCACTCGCGAGGCCCGCGAGTTCCTCGACCGTGGGGTCGACCACGTCGACCCACGTGGTGTCACCGATGCGATGGTGCGTGATCACGACGTCGATGGTACGTCCTGGGCTTCGTCGCGGTGGGCGACGCCACTACGCTGCGGCACATGGGTCAGCAGATCGCCGTCATCGCCAAGCCGAGCCGTACTCCCGGTGTGGTTCGTTACGAAGCCAACAGGAACCTCACGGGTATGGGTCACGAGACGTTCTCGTCGGTCGACCAGGCGATCGGCCCGCGCCCGGCCGCTGTGCTGGCCCGCGATCTGCTGTCGACCGGGCAGGTCAGCAGCGTGCACGTGTACGGCAACATCATCACGGTCGATCTGGCGAAGGGTTTCACTGCCGACGGGCTCGACGCAGTGGTTCGCGACATGTACCAGTACTGGAAGCCGGGCATGACCCCACCGAGTTTCGACGACCTGCAGCCCGAGGCTGCGGCCGACACGTCGGGCGCAGCATCGGGCGGGGAGGCAGCGGGGCCCGAGGCCGAGTACCTGCGTCGAGTGCCCGCCGTACTCGTGGAGCGCAGCCGCGCCGCCCTGGCGAAGTGGAAAGCCAACCACTGACAGTTCTTGTCGGGTGTACAAATCATCCCGCTCCGTTACGCACGAGTGGTGGGGTGGCCCTACGTTGCCCCCATTGAGTGACCTCGACCTGACGCTCCAAGAGGCCGCCGACCTGCTCGGCGTGCACTACATGACGGCCTACCGCTACGTGCGGTTGGGCCTTCTGGATGCGACGAAGGTGGGCGGTACGTGGAAGGTGACGCGGGCCGACGTGGAGGCCTTGCGCAGTTCCGGTGGCAACGGCAACACCACTGAGACGGAGGCCCCTGCCGGTCGACGCAAGGCGCCGTGGGCGAGCCGGCTCGAGGCCCGTCTCGTGGCTGGTGACGGTCGCGGTGCGTGGGGTGTCATCGAAGCGGCACTGGCTGCCGGCGCCGAACTCGACGAGATCTACCTCGATGTCATCTCGCCGGCCATGGCCAACATCGGTCAGCGCTGGCACGACGGCGAGCTCGACGTGGCCATCGAACACCGTGCCACCGGTATCGCCTTCCGCATGCTCGGCCGCCTCGGCCCGCGTTTCGCCCGTCGTGGGCGCACCCGGGGTTCGGTGCTGCTGGGCACGCCTCCGACCGAACGCCACTCCCTGCCGATCGCCATCCTCGGCGATCTGCTGCGTGGCGAAGGCTGGGAGGTCTCCGACCTGGGCGCCGACATGCCGGTCGACTCGTTCGTGCGCACCGCGCAGGGCATGTCCGACCTGGTGGCGGTGGGTGTTTCGGTCACCACGGTCGATGCGCTGCCCGCCGCCGCCGACCTGCTTGCGGCGCTGTCGGAAGCCCTCACCGATGTGTACATCGTGGTGGGTGGCCTGGCCATTCACGACCGTGAGCACGCGATGTCGCTCGGTGCCCACGGTTTCGCTGCGTCGGCCCGTGAGTTCGCTGTGCAGTTGAACCGGGGGAGCGGCACCGGTTCGAACACCCAGACCGGCTGACCGGAAACCACCGAACACCCGTTCGATAGAGTGCGGGCATGGTCTCCACTCGAACCGATCTCGGCGTGCTCGCCGCCCGTGGCATCGTGGCGCCTGCGGCACGCGGCACGGCGGCCAGCGAACGCACGTTGCCCCTCCTGCCGGTGTTCGGTTCGCTGCTGCCGCAGGCGGTGGTGCAGCGCGGCAGCGTGGTGTCGTGCCGGGGCTTCGCCGCAGTGAGCCTCGCCTGCGTGGTGGCGGCAGGGCCGTCGGCGGCAGGTTCCTGGGTGGGCATGGTCGGGTGCCCCACGTTGGGGCTGGCTGCTGCCGCCGAACTGGGCGTGTCGCTCGAGCGCGTGGTGTCGGTGGCCGGCTCGGCGTCGTTCTCCGACGAGCAATGGGGTGATGTCGTCGCCAGCCTCATCGACGGTTTCGATGTGGTGGTGCTGGGGCCCGATGCGCAGCGGGTTCGGTCGAGTACGGCCCGGCGACTGGTGGCCAGGGCACAGGCGCGAGGCGCGGTGCTGGTGGCGGTCGAGGCGCCGGTGTTCGGGGCTGATCTGTCGTTCGAGGCCGGTGTGGGGGGATGGCAGGGGTTGGGTGCGGGTCACGGTGTCGCCACCGGCCGTGTGGTCGAGGTCGCCGTGGCGGGCCGCAGGGTGCCGCAGCACCGTCGTTCTCGCTGGTGGCTTCCGGCCCCCGATGGGCGGGTGCGGGTGGTCGAGGTCGAGTCGAGGCCGCAGACGGTGCTCCCGCTGCGGCGAACGGGATGAGCATGGGCGTGCTCATTCCTCGTCTGGCTGTGTTGTGGTGCCCCCATTGGCCGGTGGTGGTGGCCGGCGCGCGTCCGCATGAACCGGTGGCCGTGGTGCATGCGAATCGCGTGGTGGCGCACTCTCTCGCTGCCGGCGCAGAAGGGGTGATGGTGGGGCAGCGGCGACGCGAAGCGCAGGCTCGCTGTCCGCATGTGCGGCTCGAGCCGTTCGACCCCGACCGTGATGCCCGCGCGTTCGACCGTGTGGTGCAGGCGGTGGGCGAGTTGGTGCCACGGGTCGAGGTGTCGCAACCCGGTCTGCTCACGTTCGCCACTCGCGGCCCGTCGCGGTACTTCGGTGGTGATGGCCCCATGGTCGAGCACGTGGCGCGGGTGGCCGGTGCGGCCGCCGGGTCGGTGATGCACACGGTCGGGCCGATCGGTGCAGGCGTTGCCGACGGACGCTTCGCCGCCGGTGTGGCGGCGAGGCGTTCGGCATCGAATGGTGTGTCCGAAGTGGTTGCTCCGGGCGCGTCAGCCGAGTTCCTGCGACCCGTGCCGGTGCATCTGCTCACCGAGGTGGCGGGTGTGCCAGCCGATTTCGTCGGCCTGCTCCGGCGTCTGGGTGTGCACCAGTTGGGGGCGCTCGCCGGTCTGCCATCGGTCGACCTGCAGGCGCGGTTCGGTCCGCTCGGTGCGTTCGTCCACCGGTTGGCGTCGGGTGGCGACGATCGTCTGCCGGGCACGCATGATCCGCCGATGGGTCGGCATGTCGAGCGAGTGTTCGAGCCCGCCGTGCAGCACAGTGATGCGGTGGTGTTCGTCGCCCGTCAGTTGGCCGAGGAAATGGTGGCCAGCCTCGCTGCCGAGGGCATGGTGTGCACCCGACTGGTGGTTCGTGCCGAAACCGAGCATGGCGAGCACTGTGAACGCGTGTGGTATCGAAGTACGGGGCTCGCAGCGCCCGCCATGGTCGAGCGTGTCCGCTGGCAACTCGATGCGTGGGCGCAGGCTGCCGACCTCACGGCCGGTGTCTCGCTGCTGCGACTCGACCCTGTCGAGGTGTGCGCCGATGATGGCGTGCAACTCGGGCTGTGGGGCGGTCGCACCCAGGCCGACGACTGGGCCGGGCGCGCCATCGCCCGTCTGGTGGCGGTGGTGGGCGAGCAACAGGTGCTGGTGCCGACGGCTGTCGGTGGCCGTCACCCGCACGAGACCTACGGGT
>CAZQPJ010000113.1:0-7731 GCA_964595105.1 uncultured Bifidobacterium sp. | reverse complement strand
CCATGTTGGCGAATTCCATGATGGTGGTGCCTCTCCGCTCGCTGGGGCGACCGTACCCGTACCCACTCTCAGTGTCAACTCAAGAAAAAAGAATCACGGAGAGCGTTCATCGGGTGTCGGTCAGCAGGGTCGGTTGACAACCGCTTGACACCTGAAAGCGCAGGTCAGACGCCTTTTTGTTCGACGACCCAGTGTCGTGTGGTCGAAGGTCCCATCGGAAGGGGGACTGGGACCCTGCTCCCGCTCCCAACGCTGCAGGCACCATCGGTCCAGCGGCATCCTCCAACACACGCCGCTGAGAGGAACCATTCACCATGAAGCGTCGCACTCTCGACGTGGCGTTCAGCATCGGCGGCGTTGTGTTCAGCCTCCTGCTGCTCGTCGTCGGACTCATCCTGAACAACCAGCAGAGCTTCGCCAAGGACTACGTCCGCACCGAACTGTCTGCGCAGAAGATCAATTTCACGCCGGCCAAGTTCCTCAGTGACGAGGAGAAGAAGGCCGACTGTCTGGTTCGCTACGGCACCACGGGTGGCGACGCCACCAAGGGGCAGGCGCTCGACTCCGGCAAGAAGGCCGAGTGCTACGCCAGCTCGTACATCGCCCTCCACATGAAGGAGGCTGCGGCCGCCGCGGGCTACGAAGGCGCGACCTACGCCACGATGGGCAGCTTCGTGCGGCCCGGTACCGACGTGTCGCTCGTCGATGCTCTCGACGCCGCCACGAAGACCGGCGACCAGGCGAAGATCGATGCGGCGCAGAAGGCACTCGACGGGGCCAAGGGTCTCCGGGGCACGCTGCAGACCGGCGAAACCCTGCGCGGTCTGCTGCTCACCACCTACGGCTTCAGCATCTTCGGCGAGCGCGCCGGCCAGGCGGCATGGGCGACCATCATCGCTGCGCTGGTGCTGTTCGTCCTCTCGATTGCGGGCTTCGTCCACGCCTTCGCCTCGAAGAAGTCGGACGACGTGATCCTCGCCGTCGAGCATCAGGGCAAGAAGGACCTCGTCGGGGTCTGATTCCCTGAGTGAGTGTCGGAACCACTCGGTGCCCCCGCCTCGGCGGGGGCACCGACGCGTCCGGGTTCAGTCGTCGCCGCGCGGGCGTTGCCGGTCGCGCTTGCGCTCCGCCGAGCGGCGCTTGTCGGCGAGGCGCTCCTCGCGGGCACCGCGGCTGGGGCGGGTCCGGGCTCGGGGTGCCGGTGGCGGTGCGGCTGCAGCATCGAGCCGCTCGAACGCCTCCTGCCACGCCAGTTGCCTGTTGCGCCACTGCGATCGAGTGCGGGCGCACGTGGCCGACACCACGGGCCCGGCGGCGTCGATCACCCGTTGTTGCACGGTGGGCGACAGCCCTGCGCGCGCTACATGGATGCTCACCGTCACGGCGGTGTCGGAAGTGTTGGCGTGCTGCCCACCGGGTCCGCCGCTTCGGCTGGCGAACCATTCCACCGCCTCGGCCCTCACCCGTCGGCCCTTCGGCGACACATGGTGGCCGTCGACCGGCTCCATCACTCGTCCTGCTGCATCGTTGCCCAGAGGCCGTGCTCATGCAGGCGGAACACATCGATCTCGGCCTTCTCGCGGCTGCCGTTGCTGACCACCGCCCGACCCTTGTGGTGCACGTCGAGCATCAGCGCGGTCGCCTTCTCCTTGCTGTACCCGAACACCTTCTGCAGCACGAGCGTGACGTAGCTCATGAGGTTGATCGGATCGTTCCACACGAGCACGATCCACGGCCGGTCGACCGCGGTCGACTCGTCGGCGTCGGGTTGCTGTGTTCGAACTGGCTCGAGCACCGTGGGCATCGCCTCATTCTGCCCGCCTCGTGCACCTGCGACATCGCGACCCACGAAGTGGTGCGGGCCCGAGTCGCACCGTACGATGGCCGCATGGCAGTCGGTGCTCGTCCCCTCGTGCCCTCGCGGCTCGCACCGGGTGGGGTGGCGCACGGCAGCCGTCGGGCGCCGCGGTCGCGGGTCGGCGGCTTCATCGCCCTCACCAAACCCCGCATCATCGAGCTGCTGCTCATCACCACCGTGCCCACGATGGTGATGGCCGAGAAGGGCTGGCCATCGACGTGGCTGGTCCTCGTGACCCTCGTGGGTGGCACGCTGGCGGCCGGCGGGGCGAACGCCATCAACATGGTGGTCGACCGCGACATCGACCGCCTGATGCCCCGAACCCAGAACCGGCCGCTCGTCACCGGCCTGGTGCAGCCACGTGAGGCGATGGTGTTCGCCATCGCTCTCGAGCTCGTCGCGTTCGCAGTCCTGTGGAGGTTCGCCAACCTCCTGTCGGCGGTGCTGGCGCTCTCGGCGATGTTGTTCTACGTGTTCGTCTACACGCTCTGGTTGAAGCGCACCAGCACGCAGAACATCGTCATCGGCGGTGCCGCGGGTGCCGTACCGGTGCTGGTCGGCTGGGCTGCGGTCCGCAACGACGTCACCTGGGCGCCGGTGGTGCTGTTCGTGGTGATGTTCCTCTGGACCCCGCCGCACTTCTGGGCGCTCGCCATCCGATATGCCGACGACTACCGCGCCGCCAGCGTTCCGATGCTGCCGGCCGTGGCGACGCTCGAGGTGACGGTGCGCAAGATGGTGCTCTACACGGCCCTCATGGTCGGGGGCACGATCGTCCTCTGGCCGGTGGGCGACCTCGGTCCGATCTACGGCATTTCCGCCCTCGTGCTCGGTGCGCTGTTCCTCTGGGGAACCGTCGACCTCGGCCGCAACCCCACGCCGCAGCGCTCGATGCGTGTCTTCGGTTATTCGATCACCTATGTCACGCTCCTGTTCGCCGCTGTCACGGTCGACGTGCTCGTGCGGCATGGGGTGTGAGGATTTCCCCCCGAGAGGGCGGCTATGGGTAATGTCGGACCTGTAATGCCACCAACCGATCTGTCATCTGTGGGTCTCGCTCCGCGCGCGCCCGAGACGAAACGAGTTCGTTGACTATGACCACCATCGACACCCACGCACCCGGCGCCGCTGCATCGAGCGGACGTCTGGTCGCCGTGGCCGACTGGATCACGTCCACCGATCACAAGAAGATCGGCCGGCTGTACCTCGGCACCGCTGCGCTCGGCCTCCTCGGCTCGCTGGTGGTGGCCGCACTGCTGGCGTTCGAACGGGCCGACTCGGCCTCGAACCTGTTGCCGCAGGAATCGCTCACGCAACTGTTCTCGACGTACCGGTTCGGACTCACCTACGTGGTGATGCTGCCACTGCTGCTCGGCATCGCGGTGGCGGTGGTGCCGCTGCAGTTGGGTGCCCGCTCGCTCACCTTCCCCCGTGTGGCCGCAGCGGGTTTCTGGGCGTGGCTCATCGGCGTGGTCCTCTCCATCGTCGCCATCGGGGCGAACGGCGGTCCCAACGGCGGCAACCCTCGCTTCGTCGATCTCTTCACACTGGCGTCGGGCCTGGCGCTGGTGGGCCTCACCGCCACGGCGTTCTCGCTCGCCTCGAGCATCCTCACCAACCGCGCACCGGGCATGAACATGCGTCGGGTCCCGTTCTTCTCGTGGTCGGTGCTGGTGATGTCGCTCACCCTGCTGGTGGTGCTGCCCATCGTGGCCGGTGACCTCCTCTACGTCTTCATCGCCCACAAGTACCCGTCGATCAGCGAACTCAGCGGCAATCGCGCCCTCGGTCGTTGGGCAGGCTTCGGCTTCACCCAGCCGGCCACCCTCCTGTTCGCCATCCCGGTGTTCGGGTTCCTCGCCGACGTGGTGGCAACCGCCACCAACACCCGCCTCCGCCCGCGCGGCGTGGTGCTGGCCGGTATCGGTCTGGTGGGCACCGCGATGTTCGGCGCCGCCATGCAGTCGCCGGTGGTCATCCGGGCTGGCTTCAGCGGCCTCACCGGTGGACAGAAGTTGTCCGACCTCGTTCCTTTCGCCCTGGTTCACCTGTTGCCGCTGCTCGGGGCCCTCGTGGCGGTGGCGGGTGCCGCCGGTGCCCTGCGCACCAAGCCCACCGTCAGCGCGCCGTTGCTCTTCGCTCTCATCGGTGGGATCGTCGCCCTCGAGGCCGCCGCCGGGAGCGCCCTCAACCACGTCGGCCCTGCCGGACTGGTGGGCACCACCTTCGAGGAGGGCACGTGGCTCGGCGCCGTGTATGCCGTGGTCATCGCGGCCATGGGCGCCGTCGCCTACTGGGGTCCGAAGTGGTGGGGTCGCTCGATGCCGCTGAAGGCCACGGCGCCGCTCGCACTGCTCGGTCTCCTCGGCGCCACTCTTGCAGCGCTGCCAATGATGATCGCCGGGTTCGCCGACCAACCCGGTGGTGTCTTCCCGGCCATCGTGCCCGGCGAGCAGAACGCGACGAACTTCACCTACTCGGGTCCGAAGGAACTCTGGAACACGCTCAGCGGCATCGGCCATGTGCTGATGCTGCTCACGGTGCTGGCGTTCGTGGCGCTGGCCCTGCGCTCGTTCACGAAGGGTGAGCACGCCGGCGACGACCCCTGGAACGGTCACACGCTCGAGTGGGCCACCACATCGCCGGCACCCGCCGACAACTTCGCCGATGTCCACATCGTGCACTCGGCCGAGCCGCTGCTCGACCTCAAGCCCAGCAACCGGAGTGACGCCTGATGATCGCACTGCCCCCGGCCCCCGCACCGGCGCCGCGCCGCCAGCTCTTCGTGGGCACCGCCCTCGCCAGCGCTGCCGCCGCCTCACTCGTCGGCGGCATGCTCGCCCTCTACCTCCGCTTCCGTGACGTGGCCATCCATGGGGCCGACGGCCGCTGGGTTCCCAAGGGCGTGAAGATGTCGATGGTGCCGCCGAACGTGATGCTGCTGGCGCTGGTGCCGCTGTGCATCTTCGCCCAGTGGGCGGTGTACGCCGCCAAGCGTGGCGACCGGAGCCACGTCGGCACGGCGCTCTTCCTGGTGCTGCTGCTCGCCGTTGCCATCATCAACGGTCAGGCTGTGATGTATGGCACGCTGGGCCTGCCGGTCAATCAAGGTACGTTCAGCGTCATGTTCTACGCCGTCACCGGCGTGGTGGTGGCGATGGCCATTGTGGGCATCGTGTTCACCTCCATCACGGTGTTCCGGTATCTCGGCGGGCGCAGTGCCGACCGAGAACTGGTGTCGGCACACGCCCTGTATTGGTACTGCTTCAGTGCGGTCTTCGCACTGGTGTGGTTCGTGGTCTACGTGACGAAGTAACGGGGAGCCCATGTTCACCACCGGATCAAAACTCTTCATCGGCGCCACGGTGCTGTCGGTCGCGGGCGCCCTCGTGTTCGGCATTTCCACTGGCGGTCCCACGGGGCTCCTCGGCACCATCGCCCTCGTGTCGCTGGGCGTGCTGTTCGCCTTCCTCGCCGGTATCAACTTCTTCAATCGCGACGGCAACGTCAGTGCAATGGAGCCCGGCGTCGATCGCACGGCTCCGGCAGCACAGCGTCCGGTGAATCGCAGCATGTGGCCGCTCGTGTCGGCGGTGGGTGTCGGCGGCCTGGTGGTGGGCACCGTCAGTCATCCGGTGGTGTTCAAGGTCGCCGTGGTGGTGCTCTTGGCCGCCATCGTCGAGTGGATGGTGCAGGCCTGGGCCGAGCGCGCCAGTGCCGATGCCTCGTTCAACGACAGCATCCGCAAGCGCATGCTGCACCCGCTCGAGTTCCCGATTCTCGCCACGGTCGTGGTCGGTGGCGTGCTGTACGGGTTCTCGCGCATCATGCTCACCATCAGCAAGGACGCCGGTCGCTGGGTGTTCATCGGGCTCGGCGCCATCGTGGTGGCGGCCGGGTTCGTGATTGCGGCCAAGCGCGGCATGTCGAAGGCCACCGTCGCTGGCATCACCACCGTGGGAGCCGTCGCACTGCTCGGTGTCGGCGTGGTGTCGGCACTGCAGGGTCAGCGCACCATCGAGGCGCATCCGGAGATCAGCGCCGCCGTGTGCCTCGGGTCGGCCCCCGAGACCGAGGTGGAGGAGATCGACCACAACGCCAACCAGAGCGTGTCGGCGAAGAGCAGCGTCATCTCGAACGTCATCCTCACCGCCGACAACCGCCTGGTGGCGTTCAACAACGGCATCACCAACATCGAGTACCACGAGATCACGGTTCCCCGCAGCCTCACCGTGCACGTGTTGTTCGAGAACCGCTCCGACACTCCCCGTCGCCTCACCGCTCACCTCGGCACCTTCAAGGCCACCGACGGCACCGAGGGCAGTGAGGAAGCGTCGTGCACCGCCAAGCTCGACAAGGGAGGAAGGTCCTTCCTCACGCTGCGTCTCACCAAGTCGCAGTCGGCGAGCACGACCCCGTACTACCTGAGCGTCCCTGAACTCGAGGGTCAAGAGATCAAGTTGTTGGTGCCCTGACCATGAAAACTGACCGGAGCGAACACACCATGGCACACATCGGCGAGTCCCCCACCTCGCGCCGCCGTCGCCTGTTGCCCATCGCCGCACTCGGCGTGCTGCTGGCGAGTTGCGCGAACAACGCGCCACAGGACATCTTCGAACCCAAGGGTACGAACGCTCGCACCATCGACGACATCCAGCGTCCGGTGTTCTACATCGCCGGCGTGGTGGGCATCATCGTGTTGGCCGCAGTCGCCTACATCATCGTGAAGTTCCGTGATCGCGGCCAGGACATTCCCGAGCAGACCCACGGCAACCCGAAGCTCGAGATCTTCCTCACCATCCTTCCGGCGGTGATCCTCGCCGGCGTGGCCGTGCCCACCGTGATCGGCGTGTTCAAGCTCGACAAGAAGGCCGACACCGAGTGCATCATCAACGTCACCGGTCAGCAGTGGTGGTGGGAGTACGACTACGTCGCTGGAAAGTGCGGCGGGGTCGACATCGCCTCCCCGATCGTCACCAGCGGTGAACTGGTGATTCCGGCGAAGACCAATGTGCTGCTGCGCATCACCAGCCGCGACGTCATCCACAGTTACTGGATCCCGGCGCTCAACGGCAAGCGTGACGCCGTGCCCGGTCGTCTGCACACGCTGCGCATGCAGGCCGACCAGCCCGGCATCTACACCGGCCAGTGCACCGAGTTCTGCGGCCTCAGCCACGCTCGCATGCGCATGGCAGCGGTGGCGCTGACGCAGTCCGACTTCCAGTCGTGGGTCGAGAACCAGCTTGCTCCGTACGAGGCTCCCACCGACGCGAAGGCGCTCGAGGGTGAGGCCACGTTCGTCGCCAACTGCAGCAAGTGCCATCAGGTGAACGGTCTGAAGAACACCGATGGGTCGCCCGTGCTGTCGAACCCCGACCTCTACGTGGTGTCGGGTGTGGCGCCGAACCTCACCAACCTCATGACCCGCACGGCCATCGCCGGCTGGACGTTCGACCTCATCACCGAGGAGTGCCGCGATCGTCTCTGGAACGCGTCGCCCGACGAGTTCGGGGCCATCTACCTCAAGGGTGTCACTGCGGACTGCTTCGACGAGGTGCGCCTGCGTGAGTGGTTGCGCAACCCGCCGGGCCTCAAGCCGATGTACGTGAACCCTGCGAACCTCGAATCGACCGGCGGCAAGTACCGCGGCATGCCCAATCTGAACCTCAAAGAGGATCAGATCGACCAACTCATCGCCTACCTCCTCGAGCGGAAGTAACGGAGAAACCGATGGCCATCATCGAACGTCCCTCTGCAGTGCCCGCCACCGTCGGCGCAGGAGCCCCTGCCCCGGCCGTCGTCACACCGCCACGCGCACTCGGCGTGTTCCGCCGCCCGGTGGCCACCACCGGGTGGAAGTCGTGGCTCTTCAC
>CAZQPJ010000112.1:0-7824 GCA_964595105.1 uncultured Bifidobacterium sp. | reverse complement strand
GTGGCACGGGCCCGAGGGGCTGCAGCGGATTGCCGAACGCCCTCCTCGCCTCACCAGCATTGCGGTCGAGGCGCTGCGCGCTGTCGGAATCGAACCGACGCATCATCGTTGGTTCGACACCATCAGCGTGCGCTGCGATGTCGACGCCGTCCTCGAGCGGGCGCGGTCGGCGGGCTACGACCTGCGCCGTGTCGACCATCAGCACGTCGGCTTCTCGTTCGACGAGACGTCGACGATGGCCGATGTGGCGGCCGTGGCCGACGTGTTCGGAGCTGGCGATCATGTGTCGGCAGATGTTGCAGTCGATGTGCTTCCGCGTCGCGCCGGTGCCATCCTCGACCATGAGGTGTTCCACCGGTACCGATCGGAGCACGAGATGCTGCGCTACCTGCGGCGGCTCGCCGATCGAGATCTCGCACTCGACCGCACGATGATTCCGCTCGGCTCGTGCACCATGAAGTTGAACGCCACGGTGGAGATGGAGCCCATCACCTGGCCAGAGTTCGCCGACCTGCATCCGTATGCACCGGACGACGAGACAGAGGGCTCGCGGTTGGTGGTTCGTCAACTCGAACAGATGCTGGTCGCCGTGACGGGCTACGACGCGGTGAGTCTGCAGCCCAATGCAGGCAGTCAGGGTGAACTTGCCGGGCTCCTGGCGGTTCGCGCGTACCACCGCAGCAATGGCGACTTCGATCGCACCGTCTGTCTCATTCCCTCCAGCGCCCACGGCACGAATGCTGCGAGCGCTGTGATGGCGGGAATGACCGTGACAGTGGTGGCCTGCAATGAGAAGGGCGACATCGATCTCGACGACCTCGAGGCCAAGGCGCTGGCCGCGGGCCCCCGTCTCGCTGCAGCAATGGTCACCTACCCATCCACGCACGGTGTCTTCGAACACGGCATCACCCGCCTCTGCGAGATCGTGCATGGCCAGGGTGGGCAGGTGTACGTCGACGGCGCCAACCTCAACGCATTGGTGGGACTGTCGCGTCCCGGCGACTTCGGTGCCGACGTGAGTCACCTCAATCTCCACAAGACGTTCTGCATCCCGCACGGCGGTGGCGGACCCGGTGTGGGGCCGGTGGCGGTGAAGGCCCACCTCGCGCCGTACCTGCCCGGCCATCCACTCGACGCGAGCCATGTGGTGGGTCCTGTGTCGGCGGCGCCGTACGGGTCAGCGAGCATTCTGCCCATCTCGTGGGTGTACATCGCGCTCATGGGTGCCGAGGGACTGAAAGCCGCCACCGAGACGGCCATCGTGGCTGCCAACTACATCGCCACTCGACTGAACGACGCATACCCCGTGCTGTACACCGGACCCGGTGGCACGGTGGCCCACGAATGCATTCTCGATCTCCGCGACATCACCGCACGTACCGGGGTCACCGTCGACGACGTGGCAAAGCGCCTCATCGACTTCGGTTTCCATGCGCCGACGATGAGCTTCCCTGTTGCGGGCACGCTGATGGTGGAGCCCACCGAGAGCGAGACGCTGCGCGAGATCGATCGCTTCTGTGATGCGATGTTGGCCATCCGGACGGAGATCGAACGGGTGGCCGACGGTGAGTGGCCCGTGGAGGACTCGCCCCTTCGAATGGCACCGCACACGGCCGAGGATGTGGTGGGCGAATGGAACCGGCCGTATCCGCGGGCGCTGGGCATCTACCCCGCGCCGTCGATGCACGGACAGCGCTATCTGCCGCCCGTTTCTCGCATCGATGCGGCCTTCGGCGATCGGCACCTCGTGTGCACATGCGAACCGCTGGAGGCGTACGCCACCTCAGCAGGCTGAGCGCTGCCT
Organism: uncultured Bifidobacterium sp.; assembly: GCA_964595105.1. GTDB lineage: Bacteria > Actinomycetota > Acidimicrobiia > Acidimicrobiales > Ilumatobacteraceae > UBA668. The sequence continues at coordinate 6,020 of CAZQPJ010000112.1, read as the reverse complement.
GCGCTACGGTTCGGGCATGGCAGACAACAGCGGCATGAGTGAACTTCTCGGCTTCTTCGGCAGCAACAACCCGATTTCGGGCATCACCAAGAGCATCGGTCAGATGCAGTCGGGTGTGGGTCAGTTGTTCGAGAGTGTCGAGAAGTTCAACGCGATGATCGACCAGGTCGGCGTCGCGATGGTGCGGGTGAATTCACTGCTCGACGCAGTGGATGAGCCGATCAAGGCGTTGGTGCCTCACATCACCCGAACGCTGAAGAGCGCCGACACGGTCATCTCGTCGTTGAGCGCTCCGGTTGAGAAGTTGGCGCCGGCGCTCGCACGATTGGCCGACACTGTCTCCACGCCCGCATTCGCCGGCCTCCCGTCTCAGATATCCGGGTTCACCGACCTGTTGGGCGAATTGGTGAAGCGCCTGCAGCCGCTCGGCAATCTGGCCGAGTCGGCAGGCTCGCTCCTGGGACGGGGTCCGCTGTCGTCAATTCTGGGTGGCCGGTCGAGCAGTTCGGAGCAGAGCACCATTCGCGGCTTCGCCGCGCTCGACACCACTGCCGCGCCTGCACCGGCGAAGAAAGCAGCGCCGGCGAAGAAGGCAGCCCCAATGAAGAAGGCAGCCCCGGTGAAGAAGGCAGCCCCGGTGAAGAAGGACGCGCCGGCGAAGAAAGCAGCGCCTTCGAAGAAAGCAGCGCCTGCCAGGAAGCGCTGAGCGTCAGCGCTTCTGCACGAACGGGAGCGGCACCACTCGTCCGTCGAGGGATGCACCTCGCACATCGATGGCGACGTTGGTGGCGTCCGCAACGTCGGGCGGCAGGAACGCAAGCGCGATCCCATGTTCGAGCACCGGCGAGAAGTTGCCGCTGGTGACCGTCCCGATGATGGCGCCGTCGCGCAACACGGCGCAGTCCGCACGAGGAGGTCGGCGTCCCTCCGTGGCGATGCCACGGAGCAATCGACTCACCCCACGGTCCCGTTCGGCTTCCAACGCCTCACGCCCACGGAATGGCCCCTTGGTCCACGACACAACCCAACCGAGGCCGGCCTGCAGAGGGGTGATGCCGTCGCCGAGCTCGTGTCCGTGCAGCGGAAGCCCCGCCTCCAGACGGAGAGTGTCACGAGCCCCGAGGCCCGCCGGCTGAACCCCGCTGTCCGCCAGGGCGTCCCAGAGGGATGTCGCATGTTCTGCTGGCACGGCGATCTCGAGGCCACGCTCACCGGTGTACCCGGTGCCTGCAACGGTGCAGCGGTGCCCCTGCCACTCCATCACGTCGACGCGGAACTTGCCGACATTGGCAGCCGCAGGAATCACGGCTGCCACCCGCTCGATTGCGTTCGGACCCTGTACCGCGATCACTGCCCGGGAGATGGTGGTGTCGACACCACCAATCGCCTCGAGGACGCCATCGGTGTTGGAGGCGTTCGGCATGACGTCGAACACGTCGTCGTCAACCCACCACACGATGCTGTCGTCGAGCACGGAGGCGTCGGTTGCGTCGAGCAAATGGGTGTACTGCGCTCGGCCCGGCCCAATCTTGCCCAGATCGTTGGTGAACGCCTGTTGGAGTCGTTCGAGTGCCCCGCTCCCCTCCACGCGCACCGTGCCCAGGTGCGATACGTCGAACATCACGGCGTCGCTCCGGCACGCAAGGTGCTCGTGCAACGTGCCGCTGGCATACGCCACTGGCATGTCCCAGCCGCCGAACGGGACCATCTTGGCACCGCTGCGCCGGTGTGAGGCGTCGAGCGGGCTGTGTCGCAAACTGCCCATCAGACTGCCCATCAGACAGCGAGGCTAGAGGGTGCGTCGCCGCCGAGCTCGACAATTTGCCGGTCGAGGCCCTCCTTCAAACCACCGATGGCCAAGACGTTCAGCACCCCCTGACCTTGGCGCATGACGTCGACGAGTTGGTCGCCGTCGCAGAGCAGAACGCTCGATCCGCTGATGACGAGGTGGGCCGACGCAATGTCGGTCTCGACGTGCTGACGAAGGTACTCGAATGCCGCACGGACGTTCTCGAGCTTGATGCCCGCATCGAGGAGGCTCTTGATGACCCTCAGCTCGAGAAGATCTCGATAGCTGTACTGCCGCCGACTCCCACTGCCCGCTGCATCCGCCAACGAGGGTCGAACCAGGTCGGTGCGGGCCCAGTAGTCGAGTTGGCGGTAACTGATGCCAACGATCGACGCCGTCCTCGTGCCACTGAAACCCTGCTCGCTCGTGCTGCTCATGGTGCTCGCCCTGCTCCTGCTTCGACTGACACAGGCGTAACTACCGCCGTGTAACCGGGTGGGAGTGTAGGTGGCGAAGAGTGTGCAGTCAAGCACGCTTCGCGCGTAACTCGCGCGAAGCGCGCGAATCAGCCGGCGAAGTCCTCTGGAGCGATGTCATCGAGAAAGTCCCGGAACTCGTCGAGGATCGCCTCTTCATCGACATCGTCGTCGCCCTCGGCGGGTGCCTCGACGGCCGCCATGTCGAGCAATTCCTCGAGCGCGTAGATGGGAGCCTCGGTACGCACCGCAAGCGCGATGGCATCACTCGGCCGGCAATCGACCACGGTGTCGCCGACAGCGCTCCGTAGGTGGAGTTCTGCGAAGTAGGTGTGGTTGCGAACCTCAGTGAGCACCACGTGGTCGAGCGTTGCGCCCAAGGTCTGCACCATCGTCACCGCGAGATCGTGGGTCAACGGCCGGGGTGGGGTAACCCGCTCGATGGCGTCATGAATGGCCTTGGCCTCCCAGTTGCCGATGAGAATCGGAAGCACCCTCGGCCGCTCCGCTTGCTCACGCAGCACCACGACGGGAGTGTTCGCCGGCATCTCGAGCCGGACTCCGAGGAGGTCCATGCGGATCACCCGCAGGATGGTACCGCCGCAGCGCGGAGTTCAGCCGTCGAGGTGGTGGCGGAGCGCCTGTGACAGGAGCAACGCTCGCATCTGCCCGCCCAGTTCAGAGAGATCCGCCAGGGTGGATGTCGCCTGCTGGCGGCTCTGGGGATTCCGCTGGCGCAGCAAGGGCAGCACCAACTGCTCGAACAGCGCGGCCTCGCGCTCGGCCGACTGCTTCCACGCCCTGAGGTGGCGCACCTCCACCCCGCGGTTGAGGAAGGCCGCCGCCACCTTCACGACGCCGAGGTCGTTCGCAGAGTAGAGCGCCGTGTTGCCGGACCCCTTCCCGCTGACGAGGCCGAACGACTCCAGCTCGGCGAGCTGCTTCACGGTGATGCCGGCAATGCTGCAGAGGTCTGCGGCCACGAAGGTGTCGGGCACCACCGCTGCGGAGGACGGTGCCGGCGCGTCGGGGCTGGGGGCAAAGAACTGTGCCACGCCGCTCGCAGAACCAGTGCCAGCGACCGTCGGGGTCGGCGCCACCGCCGCTGGACGCAACTGTGCAGCCGGGTGATGCGCGGTCGGCACGTCCACGTCGTCGGGGAGGGTCTGCTCGCCCGTGGCGTCGGGGTCGAGGCTGATCACATTGCGGATGCCGCGCGGCGGGGTGAGGGCACCCGAGTCGTCGATCTGCCCGTTCTCCAGTCGGTCGCGGATGATCCGCAGAGGGAGAAAGTTCTCGCGCTGTTCTCGGAGGATGACCCGGAGTCGCTCGACGTCGGGGTCGTAGAACTTCCGATAGCCGGACGGTGTCCGCTCGGGTTCGATGAGCCCCTGGCTCTCGAGGAACCGGATCTTGGAGATGGTGACATCGGGGAACTCCTCGAGCAGGAGTGCGAGCACCTCTCCGATCGACAGGTAGGGGCGGTCGGTCACCGGGTTACCCATTGGCCTTCTCGAAGAACACCAGACGGAACTTCCCGACCTGCAACTCGTCTCCCTGGCGCAACGTGATGGGCGCCTCGATTCTGGCCTGATTGACGTAGGTCCCGTTCAGCGATCCAGCGTCGGAGACCTCGTAGGTGTCGCCTCGGCGAGTGACGTCGGCGTGGCGACGCGACACCGTGATGTCATCGAGACAGATTTCGCTGTCGGGGTGACGGCCAAGGCGTGTCACCGGCGCGTCGAGGCTGAAGGTGTCTCCTGCCTGCGCACCGGTCCGCACCACGAGCGAGGCGGAGCCGCTCGGCAGTTCGCCGAGGCTCACGACGACGTCATCTGCGGGTCCGGGAGCGTCGAGAAGCGGGTCGACCTTGCTGAGCGTGATCGTCCGGTCGGAGAGGCGATCGAGCACGGATCCGCACGCCGAGCAGAACGCCGAGACCGGCGGATTGCGATGGCCGCATTGGTTGCAGAAGACGTACGACACCGTGGTCAGCTGGCAGTGAGGGCTTCGTAGCCGGCCGCGTCGAGCAACTCGTCGAGTTCGGAGGGATTCGACATTTCGATGTCACAAATCCAGCCCGAGCCGTACGGATCGGTGTTCAGCGAATCGGGGGTGGCGCCGAGTCCGTCGTTGACGGCCACCACCGTGCCCGAGAGCGGCGAGTACACGTCGCTGACGGACTTCGTGCTCTCGATCTCTCCGAAGGAGTCACCGGCAGTGACGGTGGCTCCGACGGTGGGAGGCTGCACGTACACGACGTCGCCGAGTGCATCCTGCGCGTAATCGGTGATACCGACCCTCGCGCGGTTGCCCTCGACGGCAACCCACTCGTGGTCTTTGCTGTAGCGAAGGTCCGAGGGAATTTGCATGCTGCGACCTTAGCCGCGTCGAGCCCGCCCGGACTGAAGCGCTTTCCGGATCGTGGGCACGTAGGCGACGCCGGTGTACCAACTCAGCACGAGACCGGGAATGCCCACGAGCCACGCCCCGACGGTGAACGCCTGATGGGCGGGGAAGTCGCTGCTCCCGATCATGAACCACGGGAATGCGGCCATCAGGAGGAACGTGGCGGTCTTGCCCCACCAGGTCACGTCGAAGCGCTCCATGCCGAAGGCGACGGTGGCGAGCGCCACCGTGCCACCCACCGCTACCTCTCGGATCAGCACGACCCAGCAGAACCACGTGGGCGCCGAGCCGTCGATGATGATCGCCGAGATGGCGACGATGAAGAGCAGGCGGTCGACCGTGGGGTCGAACGCCTTTCCGAACTCGCTGACCTGATTGAAACGACGTGCCAACCACCCGTCGACCCAATCGGTGGCGCCGAGGACGCCGAGCAGGAATCCGGCACCGGCACGGTTGTCACGCGTGAACAGCATCCAGAGGAACAGAGGGATGCAGCACAGGCGAAGCAGCGTGAAGAGATTCGGGAGTGTGAGGATCCTGTTGGTGGCGGGCAGTTCGGCCGAAGCGTCCATTGGGGCCGAGGTTACAAGCGCGCTGGGCGGCGATGCGTACGATCGGACCCATGACGAACCAAGCATTGAACGGTCAGGTGGCGTTCATCACGGGCGGCGGTTCGGGCCTCGGCGCCGCCTTCGCCCGCCGCCTCGCTGCCGACGGCGCGACCGTGGTGGTGAACGACCTCGACGCCGCCGCTGCCGCCGCGGTGGCGATCGAGCTCGATGGCGACACGGCCGTGTTCGATGTGTGTGACGCTGCGGCGTTCGACGCCGAGGTCGACAAGGCGGTCGAGCGTCATGGGCGCATCGACATCCTCGTGAACAACGCCGGCATCGCTCCCCCATCCGACCCGACACGGGTGCAGCAGATGGTGGTGAACCAGATGGCACGGATGGAGGGGCGACTCGACGACATGGTGCCGCCGGATTCGACCCTGGGCTTGAGCGATGCCGACTGGGACCGGATGATCCGAGTCCACCTCTACGGCACGTTCTTCGGCACCCGCGCCGCGCTCCGGCACATGACCCCGGCTCGTTCGGGCTGCATCGTCAACGTCTCGTCGGTGCTGGGCCTTCGGCCAATGGCGGGAGCCGTCCACTACGCCACGGCGAAGGCCGGCATCATCGCCTTCACGAAGTCGGTCGGCCAGGAGGTGGCTCCGTACGGGGTGAGGGTGAACGCAGTGTGCCCTGGTTGGATCGACACGCCGCTCCTCAAGCCCATGGACCCGATGATGATGGCAGGCATCGTCATGCAGATCCCTCGCGGACGCCTTGGCTCAGCCGAGG
>CAZQPJ010000111.1:0-7855 GCA_964595105.1 uncultured Bifidobacterium sp. | reverse complement strand
TGGAGAACTTGAAGCCGCGGCGCCAGTCGAACTTGTCGACGGCGTGCTCGAGACCCAGGTTGCCCTCCTGGATGAGGTCGAGGAGGTCCATGCCCTGGGGCAGGGGATAGCGGCGAGCGATGCTCACCACGAGGCGCAGGTTGGCGCGGATGAAGCGGTCCTTGGCTTCGGCGGCCTTGGCCACCGACGCCTTGAGGGCGGCGCCCTTCTCGCCATTGGCGAGACGAGCGGCGGCATCACGGCCGGCTTCGATGACGCGAGAGAGTTCGCGCTCCTCCTCTGCATTGAGGAGAGACACTTTTCCGATGTCGTTCAGGTAGAGTCCGATGGAATCATTCATGGCAGTGGTTCTCAACTTGTCGTGTCGTCGTAAGATTCCGCGAGTGGGTGTGTCGTCCGGCACATGAAGAGCCGCACGATCACCGATCGTGGTGCGGACCCCGGAGGCTCCGCTGTGGGGGACGGGTAACAGTACTACATCGGCACGTTCCCGTACATCATCAAACGGTTTTGAGTTTGGTAAGCGTGACGTCGCGCCGGTCACCTGCGGTTCGGTTCTCCTACACTCACCTGTCGTGCCTGCCCGAATCGGACTCTTCGGCGGCACGTTCGACCCTCCGCACGTGGGCCACCTCGTCACCGCGGTCAACGTGCGCCATGCGTTGTCGCTCGACACCGTGGTGCTGATGGTGGCGAATCGCCCCTGGCAGAAGGAAGGTTCCCGGGCCATCACCCCTGCTCGCGACCGCCTTGCGATGGTGGAGGCAGCCGTCGCCGACGTGCCGGGGCTCGAAGCCGGCCGGCTGGAGATCGACCTGGGTGGGCCGAGTTACACGGCCGATACCCTTGCCGCCTTGTCGACCCAGCACCCAGACGCCCGCCTCTTCACGATCGTCGGTGACGACGCCGCGGCAGGGTTCGAGACGTGGGAGCGGTACTCGGAGGTGGCCGAGCGGTCGGAGCTGGTGGTGGTGGACCGGCCCGGAACTCCGGTGGAACTGCCGGAGCGGTTCGACTGGATCCGCGTGGAGGTGCCGCACCTCGAGGTCTCGAGCTCCGACCTCCGGGCTCGCGCTGCCGACGGTCGACCGCTCGACTTCCTCGTCACCGAGCCGGTGCTGCAGGTCATCCGCCGCCTCGGTCTGTACGGGGCGCCCGCATGACCGCTCTGCCCTGGGTCCGCCGTCGCCGCACCGTGTCGATGGGTGTGGCGGGCCTCGCGGTGCTCGTCGGTGTGGGTGGCCTGCTCTACACGGGCGCGAAGGCGCTCATCCGATACCAGGGAGCCAAGAACCAGGCGGTGGTGACCGTGCCGATTCCGGTGACACCGGTGGGCATGCTCGCCACGGTCGATGACTCGAACCATCTCACCAGCATCGCAATGTTCGTGTGGAAGCCGAAGGACGAGTCGGGCGGCAGCATCGTGACAGTGCCGGTGTCGAGTGACACGGCGGCCGGCATCGATGACCAACGGATACCGCTCACCGAGGTGTACGACGAGGGCGGCGCCGACGCGCTGGTGCTGGCGGTGGAGAGCGTGCTCTCCGTGACCATCGACCAGTTCCTGGTAGCCACTCCCGACCAGACCGCTGCAGCCTTGCGGCCGGTGGAGCCGATCGACGTCGAACTTCCTCAGCGTGTGGTCGCATCGAACGCCGATGGCACCACCACGCCGCTGTTCGAGGCCGGCACGGTGGCGCTCACCGGTGCACAGGCGGCCTCGATTCTCGTGGCTCGCGGGCCGGGGCAGACGGAGGCGCAGCGGCGACCGGTCGTCGAGGCCGTGTGGAAGGGAGTGGCGGCAGCGGTGGGTGTCGGCCGAATGACGGCACCGGATGCCGCCGTGCCCGGTTCGCTCGACGACGTGATCGCCCGTGTCTATGCAGGGCCGGTCGCTGCCCGTGGCCTGCCGGCCGAGCCGCTACCAGCAGATGCCGCGGTGGTCGACAAGGACGTGGAGGTCCTCGACCGGCCGGAGGCGATTCTGGTGTTCGCGTCCATCGCTCCGGCCAGCATGTCGGCGTCGGCAGTGGGCCTCAACTTCGAGGTGCAGGCACCGCCCGGGTACGAGTCGAAGGTGAAGAGTTTCGTCGGCGCGTTGCTCTACCTCGGGGCGAACGTGCAACGCGTGTACCTCAACGGTCCGCTGCAGGCGGCCACGGTGATGAGGTTGGCCGACCCACGATTCCGCGACCTGACGAGAGGTGCTGAAGGATTGGTGGGAACCGTGGAACTCCGTGACCCTGAGGTGCGACTGGAAGGCATCGACGTGACATTCGAACTCGGAACCGATTACCTCACGAGCGCGACGCCCGACACCCTCCCGTCGACCACCGCCCCGGTGACGGTGCCCTGATGACGTTCGACACTGCAGCGGCGGCGGCCCGCGAACTCGCCTGTGTTGCGGCCCGGGTGGCCGACGACAAGAAGGCCGAGCACACGCTCGTGCTGGCGGTGGGCGAGGTGCTGTCGATCACCGATTACTTCGTCATCACCAGTGCCAGCAACCGGCGGTTGGTGAAGACGGTGGTCGACGCGGTGGAGGAGGAAGTGCGACTGCAGTTGGGACGCTCGCCCCTTCGCATCGAAGGCGCGAGCGAGCAGCAGTGGGTGCTCGTCGACTTCGGTGACGTGGTGGTTCACGTCTTCTCCGAGGAGATTCGCATGTACTACGAGATCGAGCGCCTCTACCGCGATGTGCCGAGGATCCCCTGGCAGGTGTGATCGCTGTCACCGATGGAACCAAATGGTGCATCGGTAACGTCGATAGGGCATGTCACTCACGCTTTCCGGACCCTTCGACACTGCCCAGTTGCCTCGCATCGCCGGTGAACCGGTGACGGTGACAGTTGCGCGCTCGATCAGGCCCGGTCTCGAGGGCGCCTACGCCGACTGGGCGGACGACGCGCTCGAGACGCTCTCGAGGGTCGACGGCTGCCTCGGGGCTGGCGTTCTGAACCCCGGTCCGGCCGGCGGCGACCATCAGCTCGTGTTCCGATTCGTCGACGGCGTCAGCCTGCGAGCGTGGGAGCGTTCGCCCGAGCGTGCGGCGCTGATGGAGCGTGCCCAGGAGTTCGTGCTGAGCGAGCGCATCACCCGCACGGTGGGCGTGGAGAACTTCTTCGAGCTGCCCGACCGTGCCGAACCGCCTCGGTCGTGGTGGGGCCGCATCGTCACCGACGTGGCCTGGGTCTATCCGGTCGCCATCGTCAGTTCGATCGTGGTGGCGCCGCGCATCGCTGAGCTGCCGATGGAAGTGAGGGTGGTGATCTCGTCGCTGCTCATCACCGCCGTCATGCGTCTGGCGGTGGGGCCTTTGCGATCGAAGCTGAGGGCCAAGCGAACCTTGTGATCCCCGCCTCATCGACGGCTCCGGTTGGAGCCGCCGATGCGCGCTGGTATCGTCCTCCACTCGTTCGGGGCTGTAGCTCAGTTGGCAGAGCGCTTCCATGGCATGGAAGAGGTCAGGGGTTCAATTCCCCTCAGCTCCACCCGAAGAACCGCAGGTCGTATGGCCTGCGGTTCGCTGCTTTTGGCACAGCATGCGGCAACTACGGTGGCATCGTCGCACGCACCAAGGAGCATCCACATGACCGACGTCCACCCGAGCGCAGCGTTGTTCGAGGCTCACATGCAGGCCGAACTCGACGGCGACCTGGATCGCACGATGGCGACGATGTCGCCCACGCCGCACCTCAACCACGTGCCGGTGATGGCTGGCGGGTCTGGAGCCGCTGCGGTCCGCGACTTCTACGACCGTCACCTCGTGGGACAGTTCTTTCCCGAGGACGTGGTGTTCACGCCGGTGTCGCGCACCATCGACGAGCATCAGATCGTCGACGAGATCGTCATCTCGTTCACCCACACCCGCACCATCGACTTCATGCTGCCCGGGGTGGCGCCCACCGGAAAGCGGGTGGAGGCTGCGTTCGTGGTGATCGTGGGTGTGGCCGACGGCAAGGTGACCCACGAACACATCTACTGGGACCAGGCGTCGGTGCTGGTGCAGTTGGGACTGCTCGACCCGACCGGACTTCCCGTGAGCGGCGCAGACCAGGCACGGTTGGTGCTCGACCCGACGCTCGAGTACCGCACCGACTACTGAGCGGCGAGCGTCGCCCTGATTCGCTGTGTGGCGTCGAGCAGCGACTCGCGGCTGGTGGCCTCTGCTGCTGCGGTGTCGCCCGCCCGCGCGGCGTCGATGAGGAGACGTTGGTAGCGCCACAGCGAATCTCCCTCGGTGGCAATTGCTGCCGTGGCGCCGAGGATCTTGTAGGCGCGGCACCGCTGCCAGAGCGTGCGGATCATCTCCACGAGGACGGGATTGCCGCCCGCCTCGTACAGCGTGGCCAACAGCGCCTCGTCGCGGTCGAGGTAGTCGACCGCCCGGCCGGAGTCGAGTGCATCGCGCATCGACTGGAACTCCTCCTCCATGCGGTCGCACTGCGATGCGGTGATGTGCGCGGCTCCGGCGTTGGCGGCCAGTGATTCGAGGTGGAGGCGCACCTCGTAGACGTGCACGAGCTCTTCCAGAGTGAGCAGCTTCACGACGGCGCCGCGATGCGGGGATCCCTCCGCGAGCCCGGCTTCCTCGAGTCGACGGATCGCTTCGCGCACCGGCATCACACTGGTGCCGACTTGGTCGGCAAGGTCGCGCACACGCAACCGGGCGCCGGCCTGCAGTTCGCCGCTCATGATGGCCTGATGGATTCGTTCGTAGACCTGATCTGCCAGGAGCCGGGTCTCGACGGGGAGCGACAGGGGCATGAGGGCAACCTTACAACACTTGTGTGATATGTGATCACATCGTAGGATCGCCGCCCATGAGGGACGTCGTGATCGTCGGTGGGGGAATTGCAGGACTGTCGGCGGCGTGGCGACTGCGGCACCGCGACGTCGTGCTGCTCGAATCCGAGACGCGAGTCGGCGGCCGCCTGCGCTCGGAGCGACGCGGCCCGTACTGGATGAACTGGGGTGGGCACGTGTTCGCCGGCGGTGACTCGAGCACCTCGTGGCTGCTGAGAGACACCGGTATCGACCCTGTGCCGGTGCCGGGCGTGCTCACCGGACTGTCGATGAAGGGTCGGCTGCTCCTGAAGGGACGAGTGGAGACCTACCCGCTGCGCATCCCGATGTCGATGGGCTCGCGGACCACACTGCTGACCGTGGGCGCCAAGGTGCGGTTGGCGGTGCGGCGCTACGCCAAGGTGGTGGAGCCCCGCCCGGGTGAGGACCCTGCGGTGCGCCAGCAGCGCATCTACGACTTCATGAACGACCGCAGTTTCGCCGACTTCGTGGGCGACCTACCCCCGGATGCCGAGGCGCTGTTCAAGCCCACCGTGACGCGATCGTCGGGCGACATGCACGAACTGTCGGCAGGTGCCGGGGTGGGCTACTTCAGCCTTGTGTGGAACATCGGTGCAGGACTGTCGAACAACATCTTCGGTGGGCCGTCGACGCTGACCGAGTCGATCGCTGCTGCGCTCGGCGACCGGGTGGAGCGCGGTGCGGTGGTGCACGAGGTGGTGCACCGCAGCAACTCGGTGGTGATGCGATACCGGCGCGACGGGCTCGACCGCGAAGTGGAGGCCCGCTGCGTGGTGCTGGCGACCCCGGCCACCGTGACGCACCGCATCGCCGTCGACATCGAACCCTCGCTTCGTGACGCACTGGCACAGGTGAAGTACGGGCCCTACGTGAGCGCCGCCTTCCTCACCGGGGAGACCGGGCGGCAGGTGTGGGACGGTGCGTACGCCATCGCGACTCCGAACCGATCGTTCAACGTGGTGCTGAACATGTCGAACGTGGTGCGCGGTATGGAGTCGGAGCGCCAACCGGGCAGCAGTTTCATGGCGTTCTCCCCTGCGTCACTGGCTCGGGAACTGCTGGAGAAGAGCGACGACGAGATTCGCGACATCTACGTGAACGACCTCGATCAGGTGCTGCCGGGGTTCGCAGGCCATCTGGTGGAGACCGAGATCCAACGGTGGCCGACGGGGGCGCCGTTCTGCTTCCCCGGCAGGGCGAAGCTGCAACCCGTGCTGCGCCGCCGTGGCGGTGGCCGCGTGTTCCTGGCCGGCGACTACCTGGGCACGCTCTACACCGAGACGGCCATCAGCAGTGGCCTCGCAGCGGCACAGGACGCGCAGAGCCTGCTGGCCGCCGACGCCGTGGCATAGTTCGCCCATGGCTTCCTTCGACGTGCTCGTGATCGGCGGCGGTATCGCCGGTGCATCCATCGGCTATGAACTCGCCGACGACCGATCGGTGGGCCTTCTGGAGATGGAGCCGGCGCTGGCGCACCACACCACCGGTCGATCCATTGCCACGTTCCTGGAGAGCTACGGAGGCCCCACCATCCGGCTGCTCACCAGCGCCAGCCGTTCATTCATGGAAGCGCAGCCCGCGGGGTTCGAGGGTCCCATTCTGAAGCCGCTGCCCCTGATCTGGGTGGCCGCCGCAGGACAGGAGAGTGCGCTGCAGGAGATGTACGACGGCGTGAGTGCCACTGTGCCCGGTCTCGAGCTGCTCGATGTCGACGCGGTGGTGGAGCGCACGCGGGTGATGCGTGCCGAGTGGCTGTGCGGCGGCATGGTGGAGCCAGGCGGCAGCGAGATCGACGTGGCCGCGCTGCACGGTGGTTACGTGAGCGGACTCCGTGCCCGCAACGGAAAGGTGCACACGGCAGCGGGCATGGTGCGCGCCGAGCGGCGCAGTGGGCGCTGGCACGTGACCGACTCGATGGGAACCGTGCACGACGCCGAGGTGGTGGTGAACGCCGCCGGGTCGTGGTGCGACCTCGTAGCCGAGTCGGCCGGGGTGCGCCCGGTGGGCATCCATCCGTTGCGACGCACCATCTTCTCCATCACGCCACCCGCTGCGGTGAACACCGCCGACCTGCCGCTGACAGCCGACATCGCGGGCACCTTCTACTTCAAGCCCGAGGTGGGGCAGATCCTGTGCTCGCCGGCAGACGAGATGCCGTCCGACCCATGCGATGCGCGGCCAGAAGAACTCGACATCGCTCGGGCCATCGACATCATCAACGAGGCCACCACGCTCGACATCCGCCACGTCCGGTCGTCGTGGGCCGGCCTGCGCAACTTCGTGGCCGACCGCTCACCGGTGTGCGGTTTCGACGACGAGGCAGAGGGCTTCTTCTGGTTCGTGGGCCAGGGTGGCTACGGCATCCAGATGTCGCCGGCGTTGGCTCGGGCCGGTGCGGCACTGGTGCGGAGCGGCACCTTGCCCGACGACCTCGTGGGTCGAGGCCTCGAACCCTCGCACCTGCATCGTGCCCGGCTGGTGGGAATGCACGGGCTGCAGGACCACTGATGGCGCAGCCGCTCGACCTTCTGGGCGAGTGGGTGGCTGGACTGCGGTGGGCCGATGTGCCGGCCGCTGTGCAGCACCGGGCCCGGCTGACCTTCCGCGACACGGTGGGCACCATGGCAGGCGGCGCCCGTACAGTGTCGGGTCGGGTGGCCACGGCCTTCGCCGATGCAGCGCCGAGCGATGCGCACCGAACATTCGAGGCGGCGGTGCACGCCAGCGCGCTCGACTTCGACGACGGTCACTACCGCGGCGGTGCCATCCATCCGGCGAGCGTCGTGGTGCCGACCCTGTTGGTGGCCACCGGCATGGATCCCGACCCGTCCGACGACGTGCTTGCCGCTCAGGTGGCGGGCTACGAGATCGGCCTGCGGGCCGCACACCTCTTGTGGCCGAAGCACCCGCTCGACGACTACCACTGCACCGGCACCGCGGGCACGATCGCCGCCGCGGTGGCGCTGGCGAAGCTGCGTGGTGGCAGCGCCGACGTGATCCGTCGCTCGATCGCGATCGCATGGGCGCA
>CAZQPJ010000110.1:5892-7933 GCA_964595105.1 uncultured Bifidobacterium sp. | reverse complement strand
ATCCTTGCCAAGCAGCGTGGTGTGGCCGACGATCCGCGCATCCGGCAAGGGCTTGCGCAGTGCTACGCGAAGGTGCAGATCATGCGCTACAGCGGTATGCGGGTGCTCACGCAGTTCCTCGGAGGCCACCATCCGGGTCCCGATGCGGCCATCAGCAAGTTGTACTGGAGCGAGTTCCACAAGGAGATGACCGAACTCGCGGTGGCCATCATCGGCGCCGAGGCGATGGTCCCCACTGGCCGCAAGCCGAGTTCCTCCTTCCAGACCGACGACGCCGGTGCGCCGAACAGCACCTGGAGCTGGGTCGGCACCTTCCTCAACGCGCGCGCCGGCACCATCTACGCCGGCTCGTCACAGGTGCAGCGCAACATCATCGGCGAGATGGTGCTCGGGCTCCCGAAGGAACCCCGGGCGTGAACCTTCGGGCGGTGGTGCTCGTGGCCCTGGCCGTGCTCCGCCGCCCGTCACTGTGGGCCGTGGCGTTGCGCCAGTGGCGCCGCACCACGCCGTCGGGATGGTGGCGCCGGGCCCCGTTCCTGCCGGTGCCGAGCCGCGACTACATGCGGTTCCGGCTCGTCACCCAGTACGGCAGCGAGGATGCCTCCGTTGCCCCCGAGGATGTGGTGAACTACCTCGTGTGGTGCAAGGGGCAAAGGCACGCGGCATGACACTCGAGCGCCGCACGAGGCCGGGGGAGTAGGTCGCGATGCGGAGCGCCCTCGTGTTGAACGCCACCTACGAGCCGCTCTCCGTCGTCCCGGCCCGCCGGGCTGCCTGTCTGGTGCTTGCCGATCGCGCCGACCTCGTTGCCGACGACGGCTCGCACCTGCACTCCGAACGTCTGGTGCTGCCGAGCCCATCCGTGGTTCGACTGAGGTACATGGTGAAGGCGCCCTTCCACCGTCGCACGTCGTTGTCGAGGCGAGCACTGTTCGCTCGCGACGACCATCGGTGCCAGTACTGCGGCGTTGTCGGCGACACCATCGACCACATCGTGCCGAGGAGCCGCGGCGGCCGACACGAGTGGGAGAACGTCGCCGTCGCGTGCATGGCCTGCAATCTCCGCAAGCGCGACCGCACCCCCGCCGAGGCGGGCATGGTGCTGGCCCGGCCACCACGGGTGCCGAAGGAGCACGCCTGGATCGCAGCCGCCGTCGCCCGTGTGCCCGACGAATGGAAGCCCTTCCTCGCCATCGCCAGTTGACGCGCCCCTACGCTGTGGGTCGTGGCGTTCCTCGTCGAGCACTCGGTCGGTGATGCGGCGGCGTTCCACGCCCGTGAGCCCGAACCCGTTCGGCGAGCCGTCTTCCACTCGGTGACCGAACCCACGCTGGTGCTCGGTTCGGCACAGCACCCCACCGACGTCGACCATCGGGTGGCGGAGGCGCTCGGCGTTGCCGTGGTGCCGCGTCGCAGCGGCGGTGGAGCGGTGCTGCTGATGCCGAACGAGTTCGTGTGGCTCGACCTGGTGATCGGTGCTGACGACCCGCTGTGGGTGGCCGATGTCGGTAGGGCGATGCACTGGGTTGGTGACGTGTGGTGCGAGGCGTTGGGCTCGATGGGGGTCGGCGCCGAGGTCCATCGCGGCGGTCTGGTGAGGGGCGACTGGGGGCGGCAGGTGTGCTTCGCCGGTGTCGGTGCCGGGGAGGTCGTGTCGGGTGACGTGAAACTGGTGGGCGTTTCCCAGCGTCGAACCCGCACGTGGGCGCGGTTCCAGAGCATGGTGCACCTGCGCTTCCGGCCTGAATTGGTGGCTGCCCTGACGGCGGCACCGCGCCCCACGGCGAGTGAGCTGGTGCGGTCGGTGGCGTGCGTCGACAGACCTGCCGACCGGCTCGCTGCAGCGCTCGTCGCTGCCCTCGCCCGCCGCGACTGACCCCCGCCGGCCCCGGACCGCCCGCCCCGCCCGCTGCCCCCGGCTCGGTCCGGCCAGAGTGCCGGCTTCTGTGTCACCGCACAGAAGTTGTGTCGTTCTGTGCGGTGACACCGACAGGTGGTCGGCGTCGATCCTGATTCGAAATCGAACAGAAGTGAACCGGGG
>CAZQPJ010000110.1:0-5792 GCA_964595105.1 uncultured Bifidobacterium sp. | reverse complement strand
GGCAGCGCACCACGGCAGCGCACCACGGCAGGCACAGGGGTGGCGGTGGGGAACGAGGGGGAGCCTGGTGGGGTGTGGTGGGGAAAAATGTTTGACAGTGGGGGAAAATGGGGGTTGAATGGGGGTCAGTGGGGAGTTCGGCGTCCGCGCCAGCCGTACTCCCGTGAGGCAGGCGCACGAGGCAGGTGAGACGAGGTGCTGTTCGTCGGGGCGTTCGAACGCCAACTCGACGACAAGGGACGGCTGGCGCTGCCAGCCGCCTTTCGTGTGCGCCTCGGCGAGCACTGCTACCTGGCGAAGGGCCCCGACAAGTCCGTGCTCGTGGTGCCCGCAGCGACCTTCGAGGCCGAGGCGGCCGAGATGCGAGCTCGGGAGAAGTCCGGCGAGGTGAGCCGCAACGCACTCCGCGCCCTGGCTGCATCGGCGTCGTTGGTGACGCTCGACAAGCAGGGCCGTGTCGGCGTGGAGGAGCAGTTGCGCTCCTACGCCGACATCTCCGTCAACTCGCCGGTCATCGTCGCCGGCTCCTTCGACCGACTCGAGATCTGGTCGCCCGAGCGTTACGCCCGGGTGAACGCCGCTGGCACCGACTCGATGGCGGGCGACGACGAGTGAACCCGATCCACCCAACCACCCACGAACAGAACAGGAGGAATGAGGCAGGAACCACCACCTCACTGCCGATCACCGCTCACACTCTCCGTCCATCTGCAGCCTTCCGGCCCGAAAGATGGACAGCCCACACTCCTCCCGCTTCCGTTTCCGTCGACCGGGGAGACATCCCGGCGGCAACCGCGGGCCGGGGGGCTGCAGATGGACGGAGCCACCGTTGAGCGGTGACGACCTCGACTTCCACCACCTTCCGGTGATGGTCGACGAGATCACCGAGTTGTTCGGGCAGGTCCCTTCGGGGTTCGTGCTCGATGCCACACTCGGCGGCGGAGGCCACGCAGAGCGACTGCTCGAGCGGTGGCCGCACCTCCGGGTGCTGGGGCTCGACCGGGACGAACGGGCACTGGCCGCCTCACAGCGGCGGTTGGCCAGGTTCGGTGACCGGCTGAGGGTGTACCACACACGGTTCGACCGCCTCGACGACGCCATGGAAGCGCTCAACATCGAAACCCTGTCCGGTGCCCTGTTCGACCTGGGAGTGAGCTCGCCTCAACTCGATGTCGCCGACCGTGGCTTCAGCTACCGCAACGATGCGCCGCTCGACATGCGGATGGACCAGTCCCAGCCGTGGTCGGCATCGGACGTGGTGAACGGCTACCCGGCCGATCAGTTGGCGCGTGTGCTGCAGCAGTACGGCGACGAACGGTTCGCCCGCCGCATTGCGAGCGCCATCGTGGCCGCCCGCCCCATCGACTCGACCTCGCGCCTCGCCGAAGTGGTGGTGGCAGCAATCCCCGCTGCAGCCCGCCGCACGGGCGGCCATCCGGCGAAGCGCACCTTCCAGGCCATTCGCATCGAGGTGAACGGCGAGCTCGAAGCCCTGCCGATCGCGCTCGAGAAATCCATTTCTCGCATGCAGCCCGACGGGCGGATCGCAGTGTTGTCGTATCACTCGGGTGAGGACCGCATCGTGAAGGGCGTGTTCCGTCACGCAGAGACGGGCGGATGCGAATGTCCGCCGGAACTTCCCTGCGTGTGCGATGCGGTGCAGACCGTGCGCGTGGTGCGCGGGGTGCCCCGTGTCCCCTCGGACGCGGAGCAGGCCACCAACCGCCGTGCATCGAGCGCCCGACTTCGAGTGGTGCAGCGCATCATCGACCGCCCCACGCGTGGAGCCCGCTGACATGGCAGTCGCGATCCGGCCGGTTCCGGTCGCCGAAGGTGGTTCTCGCCGTCCGCGGCTGGCAGTGGTGGCCCCGCGCCGTCGAACTGCTGGCTGGGTGACCGTGGTGTGCGGACTGCTCTTCATGCTGATGGTGGGTGCCCTGGCCTTCCAGACCCAGGTGGCTCGCGATCAGTTCCGCCTCGACCGCATCGACAAGGAGATCCGTACCGCACGCGCGCAGTACGACGCACTTCGCCGTGAGCGTGCCGAACTCCGTTCCCCGGGTCGACTGATGGCGGCGGCGCAGGCCCTCGGCATGGTGAGCGGCGACCTTCAGCCGACCGACCTCGAACAGTTCAGCTCGATCGATCCCGATGTCGTCGCCACGGTGCAGCGCACGGGAGTCGGCGGTGGCGCAGCCCCCTCGACCGGTGGCGATGCCGACTTCTCGGCCTATGCCGCAGTGAAAGCCCAGACCGGCGGTGCTCCGTGAGCATCGACTTCGGTGTCCGGCCGGTGACACCGGTGCGGCACTCGCGTCAGCACGGCTCGCCGCCGAACGCCCGCAGCGCGGGCAGGTCCACCCCGCCGCGGCCGGCCCCCCAGCCGCGGCGGGAAATTCCGGTCGCCCGCAGGACCTCTGCCGCCCCTGCCCAGCGTGCGGCACGGACCGCGCGGTCGGCGTCCCGCCCGCCGAAGGTGATCGGCATCGAAATGCGGCCCGGCTCACCGAAGCGGCGGATGCGGGCGGTGCTCATCATGTCGGCAGCCCTGCTGCTGGCGGTGGTGCTGCGTGTTGCGTGGCTGCAGACCTTCGGCCGTGAGTCGCTGGTGGCTGATGGTAAGGCGCAGCGCGTCAGCAGGACCGTTCTCACTGCCCACCGCGGCACGATCTTCGCCCGCGACGGGGGAGAACTCGCCCTCAGCGTTCCATCGAGCACGATCTTCGCCGACCCTCACTTCGTGACGGACCCGTCGCTCACCGCCGCCTCGCTGGCGGCGGTCCTGGGGCTCGATGCCGAACAGGAAGCCAAGCTCACGGTGTCGCTGTCGTCGCCCCAGAAGCGCTTCGTGTACGTGGCACGTCAGATCGACGACCAGTTGGCGGAAGCGGCTCTGGCGCTGAAACTTCCGGGTGTGCAGCGGCTCCGCGAAGACAAGCGGATCATGCCGAGCGGTGAGGTCGGCCGCAGCGTGCTGGGCCGAACGGTGAACGACAAGGACGGGATTGCCGGCATCACCGGGGTCGAGGCCAAGTACAACTCGGTGCTCACCGGAACGGACGGCGCCCAGGTGCGCGAGCGCGACCGCAACGGCAACAGCATTCCCGGTGCTGCCTCGTCGACCCTCGATCCCGTTCCCGGCGACGATCTCGTGCTCACCATCGATCGCTCCTTGCAGTTCGAGGTGGAACGCAAGCTCAGCGAACAGGTCGAAGCGGTGAAGGCCAAGGGCGGCACGGTGGTGGTGATGGACACCGTCTCCGGCGAGTTGTACGCGGTCGCGAACGTCGAGCGCAACAAGTCCGGCACCGTGGAGGTCACCTCGGCGAACCTGGCAGCCGTGGAGGCCTTCGAGCCCGGCTCCGTAGCGAAGGTGTTCAGCCTGTCGGCCGTGGTCGATTCCGGTGCGGCGACGCCCGACACCTCGATCGCGGTACCGGGCTTCCTGGTGTTCGACAAGGGCACCCAGTGGGAGAAGACCATCAAGGACGCTCACCCCCACGGGCCGCAGATGATGACGATGCGGACCATCCTCAGGGACTCGTCGAACATCGGTACCTACCTGCTGTCGAAGCAACTCGATTCGTTCGAAACGCTGCACGACTACCTCGACCGCTTCGGCTTCGGTCACCGAACCGCGCTGGACTTGCCCGGCGAAACCCGTGGCATCCTCGATCCGGCATCGAAGTGGCAGGGCACCGAGAAGGCCACCGTGACGTACGGCTACCACTACCAGGCATCCTCCCTGCAGTTCACCGCTGCCGTGAACGCCATCGCCAACGGCGGCGTTTTCGTGGAGCCGAAGTTGTTGAAGTCGACCATCGGCGCCGACGGACGGGTGGTCGACTCGCCGCCGTCATCGACGCATGCCGTGGTGAAGGCTTCGACCGCCGCCACGATGGCCTCGATGATGAAGGACGTGGTGTGCAGCGGTACCGGCACCGCCGCGAAGCTGAAGGGCATCTCGGTGGCGGGCAAGACGGGTACGGCCTACAAGGTGGTCAACAAGACGTACGGCGAGGATGGCGCTCGCGCCTACCGCGCCTCGTTCGTGGGCTTCTTCCCGGCCGAGGCACCGAAACTGACCATCCTCGTGACCATCGACGAGCCCGATCCGACCTCCGAGGCCCGCTTCGGTGGCACGGCTGCAGCCCCGCTCTTCAAGACGGTCGCCACGGCGGCGATCCACGACCTCGGGATCACCCCGGTGCCCGGCGACACCGGGTGTGCCAGTTAGGTACGAGGGTGTGGAGGCGAGCCGAGTGGAGCGCGTACTCGACGAACTGATCCGCGACGCCGGTGTCGCCGGTGCCCGTCTCGACGGTGACGGTCGGGTAGTGGTCACCTCGGTGATCCACGACTCGCGTCGGGTCGTACCCGGGGCGCTCTTCTGTTGCCTTCCGGGCGCCAACAGCGACGGCCACGACCACGCTCCAGCCGCCGTTGGTGCCGGAGCAGCAGCGCTGTTGGTGGAGCGTCCCCTCGACCTTTCCGTCCCACAGGTGATCGTGCCCGACACGCGTCTCGCCATGGGACACGTCGCCGCTGCGTTCTGGGGGCATCCCGCTCGCTCGTTGCTGATGGTGGGCGTCACCGGGACCAACGGCAAGACCACCACCACCAGCCTCATTGCGTCGGTGCTCGAGTCCGCGGGCGTGCCCGTGGGGGTCATCGGCACGCTGACCGGCCGGTTCACCACCCCCGAGGCCACCGACCTCCAGGAGCAACTGGCTGGTTTCGTGGCGCAGGGAAAGAAGGCCGTGGCGATGGAGGTGTCGTCGCACGCCCTCGTGATGCATCGCGTGGCGGGGTGTCGCTTCGCCGTGGCGGTCTTCACCAACCTCGGGCGAGACCACCTCGACCTGCACGGCTCGATGGAGCGGTACTTCGCTGCCAAGGCGATGCTGTTCGACCCGGCGCTCGCGGAGCGAGGGGTGGCGAACGCCGACGATGTGCATGGGCGCTTGCTCCTCGATGCCGAGCCGATACCGATGACGGCCTTCTCGCTCGCCGACGCGGAGGACCTCGTGGTCACTCCCACCAGCCACCGCTACCGCTGGCGCGGGCATGCCATCGAGGTGGGCATCGGTGCAGCCTTCAACGCCATGAACAGCCTCGCCGCCGCCACGGCGTGCGCGGCAGTGGGCATCGATCCGGCGACCATCGCCCGCGGTCTGGCTGCAGCGGCGGTGGTGCCGGGACGGTTCGAGGCGGTTCGTGCCGGCCAACCGTTCGACGTGATCGTCGACTTCGCCCACACTCCGGACGGGCTGAGCGAAGCGCTCGGCGCTGCGCGTCAGGCGGCTGGTGCCGGACGAGTCATCGCCGTCTTCGGTTGCGGAGGAGATCGTGATCGCGCGAAGCGCCCGCAGATGGGCGCCATCGCCGCAACGCTCGCCGATGTCGTGGTGGTGACGTCCGACAATCCACGCTCGGAGGACCCGCTCGACATCATCAATGCCGTCATCGAAGGGGTGCCCTCGGACTACCGTGACCGTGTGCTGAGCGAGCCCGACCGACGCCGAGCCTTCGACACCGCCTTCCGTCGGGCGGTTCCCGGGGATGTGGTGGTGATCGCCGGCAAGGGCCACGAGACCACGCAGACCATCGGCTCGCAGGTGCTGCCGTTCGACGACCGCTCGGTGGCTCGGGAGCTCCTGGAGGTCATGTCGTGATCGCCGTCATGATCGCCGCGTCCACCGCGATGGTGTTCTCGCTCATCGGAACCCGGTTCCTCATCCACTACTTCCGTCGCCGCGGCGCAGGGCAGCCGATCCTCGGCAAGGAGGACC
>CAZQPJ010000109.1:0-8088 GCA_964595105.1 uncultured Bifidobacterium sp. | reverse complement strand
CCAACCGGCCGCCCCGTTCGCATTTCCGGCTCAACCGAGGAAGCGACCGACGGTGAGGAAACCGGTGTGCGCCACCATGCGGTGGTCGGGGCGAACGGCCTGCCCTTCGATGTGCCAGCCGCGGTGCAACACCTCGAGGGTGCGCGTGCCGCTCCAGGCCTTGGTGGCCAGTGCCTCACGCGTCTGTGCCGCCTGCAGGATCGACGGGGTGTAGGCCACGAGGATGCCGCCGGGACGGAGGGCATTCATGGCATGCGGTACGACGCGCCACGGTTCGGGAAGGTCGAGCACCACGCGGTCGATGTCTCGTTCGTCGATGCCCTCGTAGCAATCACGCAGGTGAAGGTCGTACCGGTCGAGCACGTCGTCGCCGAGGAACGAGCGCACGTTCGCCCGAGCCCGGTTCAGGAAGTCGTCGCGGATCTCGTAGCCAACGATGTGTGCCCCGTAGCGGAGCATGGTCATGCTGAGCGCTCCCGAACCGACACCGCTCTCGAGCACCCGCACCCCGGGCCCGATGTCGGCCAACATGCAGATCGGCGCCAAGTCCTTGGGGTAGATCACCTGGGCGCCGCGCGGCATCTCCAGTACGAAGTCCTCGAGGGTGGGCCGCAGGGCGGTGTAGTTGGCGCCACGTGTGCTCTTCATGACGATGCCCTCCGGGCGACCAATGAAGTCGGCATGCGCAATGAGGCCGGCGTGAGTGTGGAACTCTGCGCCCTCCGCGAGCGTGATGAGGTAGCGGCGCTGCTTGTTGTCGAGCATCAGAACCTTGTCGCCATAACTGAACGGACGGTTCATCGACGTCCCCTTCCCTTGTTGAGCAGTACTTCCACCGGCACCGGTGCGTGGGCACTCGCCTTCTGCTGCGTACGACAGAACGCGCAGAGATCGCTGGTGGTGGGAGCGCCGCACGACTCGCAGCGCCCGAGGTCGTCGGTGGCAGCAGCAGACACCCCGGCCAACAGCGGCGCCATGTTGTCGAGGAAGTTGAGGTAGAAGTTGGCCTTCGACCCGGGCGATTCGGCCTCGATGGAGTTCAGCGCCGCCTTGTACGCGAGGTGCTTGTTACCGAGAGCCATCGGGCATTCGTCGACCTGGTAGTCGATGCCACGGACGATGCACCACGCGGCCATTTCTCGCTCGGTCAGCCGCACCAACGGCTTCACCTTCTTCGGGAAACCGTGCCGAGCCGGCAGGACGGGCAGCTGTCGAGCGAGGTATTCGACGTCCCATCGGAGCGTGTTGCCGAACAGCACAGCGGCCTCGTCATCGAGATTGTGCCCTGTGACGAGCACGGTGTAGCCGCCGTCGAGTGCCGCCTTGTCGAACAGGTGACGCTTGCTGGTGCCGCACGCGCTGCACGGAACGCGACGTGTCGCCCGTGCCGCGGTGGGTATGTCGTAGCCGTATTCGCCCCGAAGGTCGATGGTGATGAGGTTGAGACCGCGCTCGGCGGCGAACGCAGCGGCGTACTGACCCGACACGTCGCTGTAGTCACCGATACCGAGCCCGATGTAGAGGCCGTCGGCCATGTACCCGAGGTCGACGAGAAGGTCCCACACCGCCAGACTGTCCTTGCCTCCCGACACCGCCACCAGCACCCGGTCGTCGGGGCGGAGCATGTCGAACTTCTCGATGGCCTTCACCACCTGACGGCGACAGAGTTCGAGGAAGTGTTCGGCGCAGAAGTGCGCGTTGTGGCGAGGCAGGTCGATGATGGCCGGTGCCTTGCAGACGCGGCATTTGGATCCGACAGCAACCATGGCCCGACCTCAGCACCCACCGGAGATGACCGGCCGGATCTCGACCACGTCGTCGGCACCCAGTTCGGCGTCACCCGGCACGAGCATGCCGTTGTGGATGACGAGATGCGCCTCGCGGACGAGACCGAGCTCGGCGAGCAATGCGTTCACGCTGCGGCGACCCACCACCTCGATCTCGCGCCTTGGGTTCCGCAGCAGCACCTTCATCACCACAGTCTGCCGCGCCGCGCAGCAGAGCGGGCTACTTCGCGCGACGTGCGGCCTTGCGCTGGGCGCGAGTCGGCGGGGGCAGCGCCTCGACGCGCACGAACTCGCCGGGCTTCAGACGCTCGGACGACACCAGTTCCTCGGTTCGACCGAACAATCGCTTCATCAGCCGCGGCGCCCACACCATGACGCCCACGACCACCCATGCGGGATTGCCGCCCAGCACACCCTTCCGCAGGGCGTTGCGCCGGAGGTACGACATCGGGCGCACCAGCACGGGCTCAGACCCGACGGATCTCGACGAAGGTGGTCTTGCGCTTGCCTGAGCGGCGACCGAGAAGGAAGAAGATCACCAGCAGCACCACGCCGCCCACTGCGACCGCCGTGGCGATGCTCTGCTTCTTGTCGTCGATCTTGCCCTGCAGGTCGGACTGGACGCTGCGGAACTTGCCCTCGAGGTCCTCGCGGGTGATGCGTTGCGCCATGGTCAGCGCTTCTCCTTCGTGAGCGGATCCTTGTTGATGCGCTTGAACGCCAGCACCGCCACGAGCACGCACAGCAGCAGGCCGAAAAAGTAGGGCGCGAGGCTCGACCACCGGCCGCCGAACGTACCGGGGAACTCTGCCTGCACCATGCGCAGCAGCCCGAGCGTGAGGAACGCCGTACCGATGCCGATGCAGAGGGCACCCACCAGGCCGAGGGCGATCCAGCGGCCCGCCGACTTCAGCGGATCGATGGTCTCCTGACGCGCGTAGTCCTTCACCATCTGCACCGTGTGGGAGATCTGTCCCACGGGTGAGGAGGTTCGCGGCTCGCGGGTCGGCTCGGGCACGGGTCAAGTTGTAGCACGCGAAGGGGCGGTTCCCCACCGGCAGCCCTGCTTTTCCTGCGCCGGCACCGAGTGCGGCAAGGTGCTCAGCCCTCGGCGAGTCGCATCTGCTGCAGCGCCTCGACATCGTCGAGTCGCTGCGCCAGCATCGCGATACGAGCATCCGTGTTGGCCGCGCACAGCACGTCGAAGCGATCGGTGACGCCAACAGGCGCCATGTCGGCCAGTTGGTGCACCGCAACCCAAGGGTCGTCGTCGACCTCCTGCTGAGGGTCGCCCACCGTGTCGCCCAACTCCACTGCCAGCGCCATCACCCTCCGCACCCGGGCAGCGAGCGCCTCGACTGCGGCGTCGGCCTCCGGGGAGGCATCGCCGTCGTCGGGCCACAGGTCGACGTCGGCCAAGGGATAAGGGTCATCCGGCAGCCACGCCGTCACCCTCAGGCGAGCGACGCCCACCGCCATCACCGCGTAGCGCCCGTCAGGCATCTCGGCCACCTGCACCATGCGCGCCACCGTGCCCACCATGCGGCGCACCTCGCCGCCACCGACCTCGCTCCCCTGTTCGATGAGCACCACACCGAACTCGGGCTCGTCGCGCTCGAGGCAGTCGCGGACCATCTGCCGATAGCGAGGCTCGAAAACATGCAGCGGCAGGACGCTGCCGGGCAGCAGCACCATTCCGAGCGGGAACATCGGCATCACCGACATCAACGAACTCCGAGGTCGGCAGGCGTGGGACCGCTCGGGTACTGCGCCATGGCAGCCGCGAATGCGTCCCAGATGGGTCGATAGACGACCTTCTCCGACACCTGCGGACCGTTGAGCAGCAACGAGAACTCGATGGCTCCGCCGCCCGGCACCGGAATGAAGCCGCTCAGTGCCTTTGCCGCCGGCTTGCCACCGGTGCCGTCGTTGTAGTTGTAGAGCGTGCCCGTCTTGCCACGGAGGAGACCTTCGAGCGGTGTGCCCACGAATGCGTCGGAGAGCGTGCCACCTTTCGCGCCAGCGAGCGCGAGACCCGCACCCACCGGGCTATCGACGCGGTCGTGGTGGAGCACCGCCAGCAACGCGTTGCAGGTGAGCCGGTTGTCGTCCGACAATCCGGATCCGTCGACCAGTTGCACCGACGAGGTGTCGATGCCCCACGACTGCAACGTCGACATCACCACGGCGAGCCCGGACTCACGGGTACCGCTTCCACCGGCCTGGTGTCCGATCTCCTTCAGCAGCATCTCGGCGGTGTTGTTGTCGCTGGTGGTGAGCATCTCTGCCAGCACCGCCGACAACGGCTGCGACGTGACGGCGGCTACCACCGGCGCACTCGACGGCGCCGAGGCTCTTCCGGGTGTGCCTGCGACGACGATTCCGGCCGCCCGCAGCGCATCGGTGAGCACGGCCGCGGCGCCCACCACCGGGTCGTTCGACGACCGGTCGAGCGCCTCCCGGCTGTCGTTCACCAACAGCGCCGACACCGGGCCACCCTCGGTGAAGCGGACATCGTTCGTCCACGACGGGGCGTACCACTCGTCGTCGTAGCGGGAGGCGTCGCCCACCACCGAGCCGTCGACGCGACTGACTCCGGCTGCCTGCACCGCCGCCACCAGCTGCTCCACGGGAGTCACGTTGAACGGCGGGTACTTCGCATTGGGCCCGTTCCACCACGAACTGCTCAACAATGGGTCGCCACCTCCCACCATCTGCAGGTCTCCCGACACCACACCCCCCGTCACGGTGCCACGCAACTCTGTGGTGTACGTGAAGTCGGGGCCGAGCTTCTCGAGCGCCACCGCCGCCGTGATGAGCTTCACGTTGCTGGCAGGCCGCAACGGTGTGTCGGCATTGGTGGCACCCATCATCTGACCGTCGACCGACACCGACACGCACGAGGTGGCGTCGAGTGAGTTGCCGAACCGTGCGACCGCATCCGAGAACGCCGGGGTGCTGAGGTGTCGGGCCAGGACGGCCGGGGCCCGACGCACGGAGAGCAGCGGCGTGGTGAGTCCGGCGACGGGTGCCTCGGCACCCGCCGGCGCTGCGAGCGGCAGGGCATCGGGCACCCGGCCGTCGGCGAACCGCCAGCACCCGCCGAGCGCCATCGCCGGCACCAGTGCGAGCCCCACCAACCCCGGGATGGGGTTGCGCCGTCGCGCCACTCAGGCCAGTCCTCGGCGCTGCCGGAATTGTGCGTACTGCCAGAGGTGACCCAGCGCAGTCACCGCACGGTTGCCGCTTGCGTAGCAGAGTCGGCCGGTGGCTCGGACTGCACGCGGTCCCGCGTTGCCGGGATCGGCGACCGCCAGCTCGGTGGCGGTGAGAATTGGCTTGTCGTAGCGCAACGACAGCTCGTGCGCTGCCTCGGCGAAGCGCTCGTCCTGACGCTCGTGATAGGCGACGATGCGCTCGAGGCCGTGGTCGGGGTAGAAGCGACCCTCCTGCATCATCCGCGCCTGGTTGCTCTGGATGCCGAGGCCGAGGTACACCACCGCGTGCACCGCCGGGTGAGCAGCGATGAGTTCCATCACCTCGGGAATGGTGTCACGAGTTTCGCCGCCGGCGCAGTCGACCGGGTTGTTGCGGCTCCAGCGCGGCGGCAGCTTCGTGTCGATCTGCGCCTTCAAGTCGTCGGGCAGTTCCATCAACTGAAGTCGCCCGTCGCGGGCAATCGCGTCACTCGTGACCACACCCCACCCGCCGGCCGTCGTGAGCACCACGGTGTTCGGCCCCTTCGGCAGAGGTTGGGTGGCGAACGTGGCAGCCGCCTCGAACGCTTCCTCCACCGTGGCGGCACGGGTGACGCCCGCTTGGCGGCAGGCGCCGTCGAACACCTTGTCGTCGGCCGCGAGCGCACCGGTGTGACTGGCAGCGGCCCGCGCACCGTTGGCCGTGGCCCCGCCCTTCACCACCACGAGCGGCTTGCGGGCGGCGACGGATGCAAATCGTTCGAGCAGGCCGCGCCCGTCGACGATGCCCTCGACGTAGGCGAGCGACACGGCCGTGGCTGCATCGTCTGCGTACCAGTCGAGATAGTCGGCCGGGGTGACAGCCGCAGCGTTGCCGGCCGACACCGCACGACTGATGCCCACACCGGTCTGACGCGAGTAATTGAGGAAACTGCTGACGAAGTTGCCGCTCTGGCTGGCCACCGCGATGCGACCCGCCGGCGGGAACGGCGCCACGATCTGAGCGCACAGGTTGGCCGGAGTGCTGACCACGCCCTGACCATTGGGCCCTGCCAGCAGGATGCCGAGTTCATCGGCCAGGGCCACGAGTTCAGCCTCGGCCTTCCGACCCTCGTCGCCCGCCTCGCCGTACCCGGCACTGGTGAGGAAAGCAGCCTTCACGCCCTTCGCAGCACATGCCCGAAGGAGCGCCGGATTCGCGCTGGCAGGAGTGCACACGAACACGAGGTCGATGGCGCCGGCCGGCAGCGCATCGATGTGGGCCACGGTGCGCACGCCGAGCACCTCCTCACCCTGCAGGTTGGTGCCGTACACGCCGCCCGCATACCCGCTCGCCAGAATGTTGTGGAGGCTCACGAAGCCGAACTTGCCCGGATGGGTGCTCGCCCCGGTTACCAGCACACCGCGGGGCTCGAACAGCGCACGGAACTGCTCGTCGGTGGGGCGCTGCCGCACGGCCGCCAGCGGCGCTGCGGGCTCTCCGAGCTCCACCAATGCGTCGACGGCTACGGGCTGACCATCGGCACGCACGATGAGCGGATTCACGTCGACGCTCACCACATCGGGCCGCGCCTCGGCGAGCGCCGACAGGCCCATCAGCACTGCGGCCAGGGCCGCCGCATCGACCGCTGCCTCGCCACGGAAGGCCCCCAGCAACTTCTGCGTTGCCAGACCGTTGATCATCTCGTAGGCATCGACCTCGCTGATGGGAACCGGACGGAACTGAACGTCGGCGACTGCCTCGGCCAGCACGCCCCCGACACCGAGCATCACGTTCGCGCCGAACTGCGGGTCACGAACCACACCCGCGATGAGTTCGCGGTTGCCGCTCACCATCGGCGCCACCAACAGCGACACCTCGCCATCGTCGGCGGTGGCCTTGCCGAGCAGTTCGGCGGAGGCCGCCATCACGGCGGCACTGTCACCGAGTCGCAGCTTCACGAGGCCGCGCTCGGTCTTGTGCGCAATGGCGTCGCCGCACAACTTCACCACCACGGGGAAACCGACGGCAGCTGCCGCGTCGGCCGCGGACACGGCATCGTGCACCTCACGCTCGTCGGCCATGGGCACTCCGTAGTGGCGCAGCAGCGCCTTCGAGTCCGATTCCGAGAGCGTGTGCGAGGAGGCAGTCATCGCCGGACACGGTAGCCAACCCTCTCCGCCGTGGAGGTGCCGGGCCTCAGGTTCGGGGCGGGCTCACGTTGTAGGTCAGCAGACTGCGGGCGACCACCTTGCCCGAGTCGGCGCCCCGGAGCTCGGCCTCGCAGAACACCGTGGTGCGCCCGCGCCGCACCACCCAGCCCTCCGCCACACCGTCCTCCTTCACCAGCGCCGCCATGTACTGCACGTGCATGTCGACGGTGGAGAACCGATAATCGGCCGGGTAGGCGCAGCCCACCGCCGGAACCACCACGCTGTCGAGCACCGTGGCGATGGCGCCGCCGTGCACCACCCCGGCGGGCTGCTCCAGCTCGATGCGGAAGGGCATACGCATGCGGCAGTAGTCGGTGCGAACCTCCTCCACCCGCAGACCCACCAGGGTCGGGAAGTACTCACGTTCCCAATTGCCGAACTTCGACCAACGAGCAGCGAGCTCGGGTTCCAACGGTGCGAACTGTTCGGCTCGGCTCATGCGGCCGAACGTAGCCTCGGGCGCGGTGGCACCTCATGGTCGGACTGTGCCAACGTGGGCGCGTGGCCACCATCGATGCCGCCCGAGTGTTGACACCGGAGGGTTTGGTCGGTCCTGCGCGTGTGCACCTCGACGGAGGCCACATCGCGGCCGTGGAGCCGCTCGTCTCCACCACCTCCGATCGAATCCTGGCCCCCGGCTTCGTCGATCTTCAGGTGAACGGCATCGACGACGTCGACGTGGCCACGGCCCACGGCGCCGACTGGGATCGACTCGACACGCTGCTGTTGCAGCAGGGCGTCACCACGTGGTGCCCCACGTTGGTCACCATGCCGCTCCACCGTTACGACCCCCCGCTGGCGCGCATCGCCGACGCGATGGATCGGCCCTCCGTGGCGCGCCCCACCATTGCGGGCGTACACCTCGAGGGCCCGTTCCTCGGCCGCTCGCCCGGGGCACACCCACCGCATCT
>CAZQPJ010000108.1:0-8129 GCA_964595105.1 uncultured Bifidobacterium sp. | reverse complement strand
GCCCGACAGTTCGGTGAGGGCCCGGTCGGCGGTGCCCTCGAGCCGCACGCGCTGCAGGGCTTCGTGGGCGCGGTCGAGGTCGGTTCGTCCCGGTCGCTGGTACCAACGGTGGAATCGTCGACGGCCGGCCAGCACCAGTTCGCCGACCGTGATGGGGAAGTTGAGGTCGCTGTCGTTCCGCTGGGGGATGTAGGCGAGGTCCATGCGGTCGGTGTGGTCGTGACAATGCACCCCGTTCACCTCCACGACGCCCTCGTGGTTGACGAGGCCGCAGATCGCCTTGAAGAGGGTGCTCTTCCCGGCACCGTTCGGACCGATGACCGCGATCAGCTCGCCACGTCCCACCCGGAACGACACATCGTGCAGGGCGTGACGGTCGCCGTAGCGAACGCCGAGCTGGTGCACCTCGAGCGGTGTGCTGGTCATCTGCAGCCGAGGCCCTTCCGCAGCGCCGTCAGATTGGCATCCATCAACGTCACGTAGTCGTCGCCGTTGGCCATCTGCTCGCTCGACAACGACTCGATGGGATCGAGTACGGCGGTGGTGGCCCCCACCTCATCGGCAACCGTCTGCGACAGGGCCGGCGGCAGGTTCTCCTCGAAGAAGATGGTGGTGACGTTGCGGCTCGC
The DNA here is from genome assembly GCA_964595105.1 of uncultured Bifidobacterium sp. GTDB lineage: Bacteria > Actinomycetota > Acidimicrobiia > Acidimicrobiales > Ilumatobacteraceae > UBA668. The sequence continues at coordinate 7,500 of CAZQPJ010000108.1, read as the reverse complement.
CGCGAGCTCGGCCACCTGCTGCAGGGTCGCCGCCGATGGCTCCTCGCTGGGTGAGATGCCAGCAACCGAGATCTGCTCGAGGCCGTATGCGGCGGCGAGATACGCGAAGGCGCGGTGTCCGGTAACCAGCGCTCGTGAGGTGCAGTCGGCCAGTCCGTCGCTGAAGCGCCGATCGAGCTGGCCGAGACGATCGCGGTAGGCAGCCAGGTTGCGGTCGATGGTCGCCGGGTCGGCGACCGTCCGCAGTTGTCGTGCGACTCGTTCGGCCATCGTCATCATGTTCGCCGGGTCGAGCCACACATGCGGATCGGCGGTTCCGTTGTCGAGCGTCAGCACCTCGAGGCCATCTGCCAGATCGAGGCGAGTCACCGCGGTGGGGAGGGCATCGATGGCCTTCTCCACGCCCGACTGGAAGCCGCCACCGAGAAAGGCCACGAACCGAGCGTCGTCGAGGCCCTGCAGTTGCTGTGCCGTCGGTTCGTACTCGTGTGCCTCCTCGCCCGGCGGCACGATGGTGACCACCTCCACGAGGTCACCTCCGACCGCCCTCACGATCTGTTCGATGGGCGAGAACGATGCGGCCACTCGGGGGAGTCCCGAATCGTGGCCGGCGTCGCCGCACGCCGTTGCCGTGAGCACGAGCGCGGTTGCGACCATGCCACGGACGAGAACGGAGGCGGACGGCACCACGCCGCACACGGTATCACGAATGAGAATCATTCCCATCACGAGGGAGGCGGTAGTGTGCGGGCGTGGCTCGTACTCGTCCATCCGTTCCGGCGATGTCGGCGGCACTGGCGGCGTCGGTGGGCGCGGCCCTCTCGGCCCGCGATCTCCGACTCACGGCGCATCGTCGGGCCGTGCTCGGGGCGCTCGAGACGTCGCATCGTCCGCTCACGGCCGACGAGGTGGTCCGCGCCGCAGGAGTGCCGACCTCCACCGTGTACCGCAACCTCGCCGAACTGGTGGAACTCGGTGTGGTGGCGCGTGTGGCAGGGGCCGGCGGCGGCGACCGACACGAACTCGCCGAGCCGTACTCGCACCACCACCATCATCACCTCGTGTGCACCGGGTGCGGCATCGTCACCGACTTCGAACCGAGCCGGCAGCTCGAGCGGCTCATCGACCGCGAGGTCGCCGCGCTGCTCGACCACAGCGGTTTCGAGGTGTCGCATCACGTCTTCGACGTGCGCGGCAGGTGCCGCGACTGTGTGGCTGGCTGAGGTTCAGCGCGCTGCCGCAACCCGCCAATCGGCTGCGCGGGTCCGGAGCCACTCCGCCACGCGGTCGGGTGGCAGCGGGCGAGCCACCAGATAGCCCTGCGCGAGATGACACCCGAGCTGCTGCAATGCGTCCATGTGCGCCTGGGTCTCCACGCCCTCGCCCACCACTCGAAGATCGAGGGCGCTGGCCATGCCCACCATTGCCGCCACGACGGCGCGGTCTTCGGCGTGGTCGCAGACGCCTGCCACGAACGATCGGTCGATCTTGATGGAACGGAGTGGGTACCGGCGGATGTGGGTGAGCGACGAGTACCCGGTGCCGAAGTCGTCGAGGCACAGCGAAGCGGCCATGGAGCGGAGTTCGTCGAGCGTGTGGTCGGGTGCCACGCGTCCGCCTCCCGCCCGGCGGCTCAGCGTGGCGTGTTCGGTGATCTCCACCATGAGGCGTGATGGTTCGATGCCGTGCTCGTGCAGGATCGCGGCCACCCGTGCGCCGAGTCCGCGGTCGGTGAGCTGTCCCACCGAGAGATTGATGCCGAGGAACACCGATGAGTCGACCGAAGCGAGGGTGGCGCAGGCGGACCTCAGCACCACGTCGCCGAGGAGAAGGTCGAGTCCGGCATCCTCTGCGAGGTCGAGGAAGGCCGCCGGCGACAGCAGACCTCGATCGGGGTGGTGCCAGCGCACGAGCGCCTCGAGGCCCACGGTGGCGCCGCTGACGATGTCGACCACCGGCTGGAGGTATGCCACCACCTCACCACGTTGGAGACCCGTGGCGAGGTCATCGGCGAGCTTTCGGCGTTCGTTTGCCGATCGTTGCTGTTGCGTCACGCTCCGTTCGGGTTCTCCTCGCCGTGCGGCCTTCGCCTCGTACATCGCGAGGTCGGCGTCGGCGAGCAGTCCGGTGACGGTCGACTCCGTATCCGACAGTGCGAGCCCGACGCTGGCAGTGACGCGCACCGGCCCCTCCGACAGCACGTAGGGCATCGAGAGGTTGGCGTCGATGCGGTCGCACAGCACCTGGCCGTCCGTGCGGTCCTCGATGTTGAACGCCAGCACGACGAACTCGTCACCGCCGACCCGTGCAACGACGTCGCCGGGGCGAACGATCTGGCGGAGTCGGTCACCCGCGAAGCGGAGCAGTTCGTCGCCGGCCTCGTGGCCGAGCAGGTCGTTCACCGGCTTGAACCGGTCGAGGTCGATGAACACCACGGCGATGGGGTGGCGCTGGGCGAGCGCGTTCTCGATCTGCTCGATCACCACTGCGCGGTTCGCCAGTCCGGTGAGCGCGTCGTGGCGGGCGAGATGCTCCAGGTTCAGCCGCGCAGTGTGCAGGTCGCTCACGTCGTACGCGGTCACCACGAGTCCGTTCACCACCGGGTCGTCGAGGAGGTTGACGAACTCGAAGCGGATGGGCCGGGGAGTGGTGTGAGGGTCGTTCATCCGCATCTCGACCTCGCAGCCCACCGGTCGGGAGGCAGTGCCGGCTTTCTCGATGGCCAACTGCAGGCGGCCGACGTCGTCCGAGACGCAGAAGTCGACGAGCGGTGTGCCGACCACGAGGGACGGGTCGTGCCCGAGCAACCTCGTGAACGCAGCGTTGGTCCCGGCGACGCGGCCGTCGGCGTCGAGGAGCAGGGTGATGCTGGACGCGTGCTGCACCACGTGCTGGAAGCGGACGGAGTCGTCCTTGGTGACCTCCCACATGCGACGGCTCGTGAGGTCGCGGACCACCACCACCAAACCCTCCACGGTCGGCAGGTGGAGTGCGTTGGTGGCGAGGATCTCGACCCACTTCCACTCGGCGCTCGCCGTGCGCACCCGCAACTCCACCGGGCTTCCGCTGGTCTTCTGCTGCATCGTCCCGACCGACGACACCACCGCGGCGACGTCGTCCGGGTGCACCAGGTCGAGCAGTGTCCTCCCGAGCCAGTCATCCGGCTCGTAGCCGAACAGCTCTCGCCCGGCCGGGTTCACATAGAGCAGGCTGACGTCGTTGTCGACCACCAGCACCGTGTCGGGGAGTACCTCCACGAGTGCAGCGAGGTCGACGGTCATCGCGGCCATTATCGGCCGACGGCGGTCACCTGCGGGGGATTCCCCGGGTCAGTGTGCTCCGACGGTCTCGCGAGCGGCATCGGCGGCGGCCGGCGCCGGTGCCACCGCAGGACGATCGGGGCGAAGGAACATCGTGAGCACCGGCACGAGGTACGCGACGTAGGCGAGCACGCGGATTCGCTCAGGGTCGGCCGACCAGCCGAAGAGACCCTTCGTGAAGTCGTAGGTGGCGCCACCGTCGGCGCTGAGCGGGCCGCTCGACACCGTCCACATCGAGTCGATCAGCCATCCGCTCTCGAAGCCGAGCAGTTCGCGGAACTCGTGGACGGCCTTGCCCACCAGACCGGCGGCGAAGAGGATGAGGAGCACACCGGTGGCCCGGAAGAAGGTGCGCAGGTTGACCCTCGAGCCCATCCGATAGACGGCAACGCCCGCGACCGCCGACACGGCCAGGCCGATGAGACCGCCGAGCACCACCTGTGCACCGGAGGCGTTCGACGTCTCGGCGCCGAGTAGGAACAGGGCGGTCTCGAAGCCTTCTCGCGCCACCGCGACGAAGGCGATGAACGCCACGGCATTGCCGGTGGTGGCGCCGTCGACCTTGGCGCGGAGCTCGCCTCCCATCGACTTCGAGTTCTTGTGCATCCAGAGGATCATCCAGGTGAGCACCGCTGCGGCAGCGAGGGCGAGCGCTCCCTCGACCGCCTGTTCGGCCTTCCCCTCGAGTCCGTCGGTGGTGAGATGCACGGCGACACCGACCACCCCGCACAGGACGGCGGCGACGAGCGTGCCGAGCCAGACCGACGACACGTGCTCGCGCCGACCGGTCTTGACGAGGTAACCGAGGAGGATCGCGAGGACCAGCGAGATCTCGAGGCCTTCACGCAGTGTGATGAGGAAAGCGGCTCCCATGACGCAAATGTTAGGCGCGCCGAACAGAGTCTGCAAGTGGTGCTGACGAGTTCATCGGGCTCCCCACACGAAGCGATGCGTGTGAATGCCGAAGTAGGTGAAGCTCTCGACGCTGCGGACGTCGGTGATGGAGCGGACCTCGTCATCGATCACCTGCAGCAGTCGGCTCGAGTCCTCGCAGAGCACCTCCACGAGGAGATCGAACGAACCGGAGGTGAACACGACGTAGATGACGCCGGGGATCTCGGCGATGCGGTCGGCCACGTCGCGCACGTTGCGCTCCACGCGCACCCCGAGCGCTGCCATCACCGGGTAGCCGAGTGCCAGCGGGTTGGTGACACCCACCACTTGCACCACGCCGGCATCGAGCAGTCGTTGGACGCGCATCCGTGTGGCAGGCGCCGACAGGCCGACGAGCGCAGCCAGATCGGCGTAACTCGCACGGCCGTCCTTCTGCAACGCGCCGATGAGCTGCCGGTCGATGTCGTCGAGGGGGACCGTCATGTGATGCCTGCCGAGAGTCCGAAGTCGATGGAGATGTTCGCGCCGGTGATCGGGGTGGCGTGCGGTTGAGCGAGGAACCAGATCAGTTCGGCCACCTCTGCGGGCGTGACGAACCGTGCCGTCGCACCCTGCGGGTAGCCATCGAGAAGTCGCTGGAGGTACGCCTGTGGCTGATCGCCCCCATGGTCGCGCGCCTGGCCGTGGAGCATCGGCGAGTCGACATCGCCCGGGCACACTGCGTTCACGCGCACCCCGCGAGGCGCGAGTTCGAGCGCGAGCGCCTTGGTGAGGATCGACACGGCGCCCTTCGAGGCGCAGTACACGGCGGCGCCAGCGTTGCCCTGGATGCCGGCATCGCTGGAGAGGTTCACCACGCAGCCGCGTGTGGCTTCGAGGTGCGGGATGGCCGCTGCAGTGAGGAAGTAGAGGCCCTTGAGATTCACGCCGAGCACACGGTCGAAGTCGGCCTCGTCCGTGAGGTGGCTGGGGCCCTCGGTCCAGACCCCGGCAGCGTTGACGACGGCGTCGAGCCTGCCTGCCCACTCGAGCACGCGCGCCACTGCGCTGCGGCAGTCGGCGACGCTCCGCAGGTCGGCCTGCAGAGCGAACGTGTCGGGCTGGTCTCCCTGCAGGGGTGCGATGTCGAGCATCGCAACCCGCCAACCACCGGCTCGGAAGCGTGCGGCGGTGGCCCCACCGATACCGCCGGCAGCGCCGGTGACGAGTGCCACGGGCGATGTGGTCATGGCATCCATGTGCGGTCCTCGGGAATCGAGTTGCCACCGTCGACCACCAGCGTCTGCCCGGTGATGAACGAGGCCTCTGCGCTGCACAGGAAGGCGATTGCCGCAGCGACCTCCTCGGGGGTCCCGGAGCGGCGCATCGGCGTGTGTGCGCCGGCGCGGTGTTCGGCCACCGACTGCGAGGCAGTGGCGATCCAACCGGGCGCGACCGCGTTCACGGTGATGCCGTTCGCGGCGTGCTCGAGCGCGGCCACACGGGTGAGGCCGATGATGCCGGCCTTCGCGGCGTGGTAGGCGACATCGCCCACGGTCGCCTGCACGGGCCCGGATGTGCTGGCGACGTTCACCACACGGCCGTACCCGGCGGCTGCCATGGCCACGAGAGCCGCACGGCTGACCGCGAAACAGGTGGTGAGATTGCGGTCGATGCCTTCGTGCCACAGGGCGTCGGAGGTCGACGTGAGCGCAGCGTCGGCGAAGGTCCCGCCGACGGCGACCATGCCGGCGTTGTTGACGCAGATGTCGAGCCGACCTGTGATGGCGAGTGCCTGCGCCACGAGGCGGTCGGCAGCACCGGTTTCCATCAGGTCGGCCACCACCCCCACTGCCGTGCCGCCGAGTTCGTCGACCCTGTCGTGGATTCGACCAGTGGTGCTGGTGATGACCACGGTGGCGCCGGCGTGAGCGAGGAGGCGCGCCGCGTGGAAGCCGATGCCGTCGGCACTGCCGGCTCCGGTGACCAGCGCCACCTGCGACTCGAGGTTCACGCCAGCAACTCTTTCACGCCCTCGCGGAACACGGCGCTGTGGAGCTCGACGTCGGCGGGGCCGTGGTGCGGCGACATGAGGGCCATGTTGTGGAACGGCGTCAGGAGAATGCCGCGGTTGATGGCGTAGAGGTGCATGAATGCGTCGAGGTCGGTGTCGGTGGCGGCGGCGGCCGCTGCGCCGTGGGTGGGCGGAGCACAGAACCAGTACTCGGCGCGGGCGCCGAGTTGCTGCACCGACCACGGCAACGAGAACTCGTCGATGGTGCGCTGCACCCCGTCGGTCCAGGCGGTGGCGAGTGGCACCGTGACGGCGAAGTCGCGGGGCCCGAGCGCGTTCGAGAGGGTCGCCCTCACCGCTGCCAGTGCGAGTGCGTTCCCGGTGAGCGTGCCACCCACGCCGCTGACGTCGACCGACGGTGCCGACAGGGTGGGTCCGATGCGATCGGCGAGTTCGGTGGTCATGCCGTACGCGGCCACCGGCATGCCACCGCCGATGGTCTTGCCGATGACGAACATGTCGGGCGCGAGGCCCCACTCGCGGGTGGCGCCACCGGGACCCACGCATATGGTGTGCGTCTCGTCGATCACGAGCAGGGTGCCGTATTTCCTGGTGAGGTCGCGCAGGGTGCGGTGGAATCCGGGCTGCGGGAGCACGATGCCGATGTTGGTGAGCGCTGGTTCGGCGAGGACGCAGGCGATGTCGCCGCCGGCGAGGGCCGCCTCGAGCGCGTCGACGTCGTTGAAGGGCACCACCACCGTGGTGAGCGCCGGATCCACCGCCGGACCGATGGTGCCCGGCCGCGGCACGGTGGTGCCGTCGGGTGCGGCCACCACGAGCGCCTCGTCGACACTGCCGTGGTAGCACCAGTCGAACACGAGCACCTTCGGGCGGCCGGTGACCTGCCGGGCGAATCGCAGCACGAACCGGTTCGCGTCGGTGGCGGTCATGGCCATCTGCCACACCGGCAGGCCGAATCGGCGAGCCAGTTCCTCGCCCACCCACGCGGCGTCCGTGCTGGGCAGCATGGTGGTGATGCCACGAAGGGCTTGTCGATGGAGCGCCTCGGCCACCTCGGGGAGGGCGTGGCCGGCCATCGCCCCCGTGTCACCGAGACAGAAGTCGGTGTAGGTGCGGCCATCGACGTCGGTGAGCGTCACGCCCTCGGCGCGGGCGACGAAAAGCGGATGCGGCGTGCCCCAGTCGGCCATCCAGTGCATGGGGACGCCCGAGAGCCAGTGCGCCGTGGCGCGCGTGGCGATCGGCCTGCCGATGCTCGAGCCGGTGCGCCAC
>CAZQPJ010000107.1:0-8196 GCA_964595105.1 uncultured Bifidobacterium sp. | reverse complement strand
GTGGGCCATCAACTGCGACTTCCCGGTGTGGGCCGAGAGCGCGAGGGCCTTCTTCCCGGAGGTGTCACTCAACCTCTTCGTCACCGGTGCGGTCACCTCGCTGCTGCCGGCACTCGTGGGCCTGAACACGGCCCGAGAGATGCTCTTCCTCGGCGGCCGTTACACGGCACCGGAACTGCACACGATGGGGGTGGCGTGGCGAGTGGTGCCCGACGCCCACCTCGGCAGTGAGGCCGCTGCCGTTGCGCGCCGACTGGCCGACCTGCCCACGCTGTCGGTGCGGGCCATGAAGCGGGCCATCAACAAGGGGGCCGTCACCAGCATCCGCGCCGCATTGGCCGAGGAGACCGAGAGCACGGTGGCAGGTTTCATGGATCCGCTCACCACCACGCTGCTGAAGGACTTCGGCTGACGTCGCTGGGCGGTCAGCGCCTCCGGCGCAGCGGCCTGGCATCGAAGCCGGGGCCGAGCAGGTGCGACGCCTCGGCGAGGAACACCTTCTCCACGCGGTCGCGGGTGACGCCCTTGGCCTTCAATGCCAACAGAGGGGCAAGGCCGTCGAGCAAGGCTGCCAGCACGAACATCATGTGCTCGGCGTCACCCGCCACGAACTCGCCGCTCTCCTGCCCTTCCCGGATGACCGACCGAAGTGCTGCTCGCCAGCGACGGTCGAGCCGGTCGCGCTCGGCCGCGGCCGTGGCATCGCGCAGTGCCACCACACAGAGCTCCATCCACAACGGCCAGTCGTAGTGGTAGAGCATCGCTTCCACCAGCACGCGCAGCTTCGCCGACGCAGTGGTCTGGTGCTCGGCCTTCACCGTGTAGGTGTCGTGGAACTGCTGCTCTCGGAGACGCAACGCCTCGGCCAGCAGATCGTCCTTCCCGGAGAACCAGTAGAGGATGGCGGCAGGGCTGGTGCCCGCTGCCGTGGCGATGTCGACCACCCGCACGTTCGCATAGCCGCGCTCCGACATCACCTCGGCCGCAGCGGCGAGGATCTGCGCCTTGCGGACATGGTCGAGTCGCGGTCTCGGCATCGGTGTGGGTCCAATCCTGAATGTATATTTAGTCTTCTATGTCGCACGTCGCCGTGATCGGTTCGGGGCCACAACTCGCCGAGTGGGCCACCCGTTATCTGGCGGCAGGATTCGACGTGAGCGTCGATGATGTTCCCACAGTCAGCGAGGCTGTCGGCACGCTGTGGTCGGCCGCCGATCGACTCGGCCTCTTCCCGGGCGCCTCGGCCGACCGACTGGTTGCCTCGAGCCCCGATCTGGTTCGCTCCGCTCGGTTGGTGCACGTGCTCCGTGGCGACACTCCCGTCGGCATCACCGGTCTCGTGGCAACAGCCGCAACCGTGCACGGTGCCTCGCCCGTGCACCTGCTGCCGATGGTCGAGGTGCAGGGCCCCCACGCCGACGAGCTCGCCGAGTTCTACCGCTCCATCGGCATGGCGCCCGTGGCGCCCGACACCGACCCTGACCTTCGGTGGAAACTGTCCGACGGCCTCCTCCGGCTCACCGACGGCGACCCCGACACCCTCATCGCCGTGATGCGCGCCCTGCGCCCTTCGGGGAAGGGCGCTGGCGCCGCAGTGGCCCACCACGAGGCCGTTCGTTTCGCTGCCGGCGCACAGGCGCCGTGGCAGCCCGGTGAGGTGCCACCCGCACCATTGGCGTTCTACCGCACGCCGGTGGAGCCCGACTGGGTCGACTACAACGGACACATGACCGAGTCGGCCTATCTCACGGCGGCCGGTTGGGGCAGCGACGCGTTGTTCCGCTACATCGGCGACGACGAGGCCTACCGTGCCGCGGGCCACAGCTTCTACACCGTCGAGACGCACATCCACTACATCCGCGAGGTGTCGGTGCACGAGCCACTCGTGTTCCACACACAGATCCTCGGCGTCGACGCGAAGCGAGTCCACCTCATCCACCACATGCTCCACGGCGACGACGGCGGACTGCTGTGCACGGCCGAGCAGATGCTGGTGCACGTCGACATGAACGCCGGTCGCAGCGCCCCGATCCTCCCCCACGTCGCCGCCGCACTGCAGGCCATCGCTGCCGCCCATTCATCGCTGCCGGTTCCACCTCAGGTGGGCAGCGTGATGCAACTCCCCCCTCCCCGTCACTGACAGAACCACCACTGGAGCACCCATGATCTTCGACCTCACCGACGAGCAGCAGATGATCGTCGACACCGTGCGGACGTTCACCGAGAAGGAATTGATGCCGCACGAGGACGCCGTCGAGAAGTTTGGCAACGTGCCGCCCGACCTCGTGGCCGAGATCAAGCGCAAGTCGATCGCCGCCGGTCTCTACGCAGCCAACATGCCAGCCGAACTCGGCGGCGGCGGACTCGACTCGTTCGGGGTGACGCTCGTCGACCGCGAGTTCGGGGCCACGTCCTACGCCCTGCACTACATCGTGGCGCGTCCGTCGAACATCCTTCGCGCCTGTCAGGGCGACCAGATCCAGGAGTTCCTCATTCCCACCATCACCGGCGAGCGCGTCGACTGCATGGCCATGAGCGAACCCGATGCGGGAAGCGACGTGCGCGGCATGAAGTGCAGCGCGGTGCGCGACGGCGACGACTATGTCATCAACGGCGTGAAGCACTTCATCAGCCACGCCGATCTGGCCGACTACGTCATCCTGTTCGCGGCCAGCGGCGAGGAGATGACCAGCAAGGGCCCGAAGAAGAAGATCACCGGCTTCCTCGTCGACTTCGACACGCCCGGCTGCGAGGTCGTGCACGGCTACAACTGCGTGTCGAACAAGGGCTACCACAACATGATCATCAACTTCGACAACTGTCGGGTGCCCGTTCGCAACATCCTCGGCGAGGAACACCGCGGCTTCGATGCTGCGAACGAATGGCTGGGCAGCACGCGCCTGCAGGTTGCTGCCGTGTGCGTGGGCCGCGCCCGCAGGGCGTTGGGGATCGCCACCGAATGGGCCGCCACCCGCGAGCAGTTCGGACAGAAGATCGGCAAGAACCAGGGCGTGTCGTTCAAGTTGGCCGACATGCGCACGCAACTCGAGGCAGCGGAACTGCTCACGCTGCGCGCCGCATGGCTCGACGCACAGGGTCGGGCCACCGACGAGGACATGGCGATGGCCAAGGTGTTCAGCAGCGAGATGTGCCAGTTCGTCACCGACGAAGCCATCCAGATCCTCGGCGGCATGGGCCTGATGGACGAACTGCCGCTCGAGCGCATGTGGCGCGACACCCGCGTCGACCGCATCTGGGACGGCACCAGCGAGATCCAGCGGCACATCATCAGCCGCTCGATGCTGCGTCCCTACGGGGCGTGACGGCCTACCGGCTCGTCACAGAGTCGGCCGCCAGTCGGCGTGGGTGAAGCCGACACCGGTCGCCTCCACCGCCCCCGCCACCCTGAACGCCATCACGTCGTCGTACGGCCGCGCCACCACCTGCACCCCGGTGGGAACCCCGTTCGACCCGACGCCTGACGGCACCGACAGCACGGCACACCGCGACAGGATGTTGAACGGCAGCGTCATCGCACCGAGGATGTGGTGCTGCACGGTGGTGCCGTTGATGGAGAACTCACCCAGATAGGGCTCCCCCGCCACGTAGCCCTCCGTCGCCATGGTGGGGCAGATGAACGCGTCGAAGCGTTCGAACACCTCACCGAGCGGTTCCCACAGCGCTCCCTCGTGCTCGAGCCCGGTGTAGAAGTCGATGCCGTCGCGCTGCATGCTGTCGGCGAAGGCGATGGCGTAGTCGGTCAGCAGGTCGCGGTGCTCGTCGCGGATGGCTGCCACGCCCGCACCCATGATGACGCGAAAGTGCGCCTCAGCGGTCTCCCAGATGTCGTCGAGTGACCACGGCAACGTCACCTCCTCCACGTGAGCACCGGCGGCCACCAATGCCGCAGCAACGCGCCGGGTGTTCTCGGCGACGGCGGGTTCGAGCGGCCACCCCGCAAGGTCCACGCTCACCGCCACTCGCAGACCCTCCACATCGCTTCCGGCTCCGAGCACCCGCGGTGGATTCGGCATCGACACGCTGTCGCGCCAGTGGTAGCCGGCGATGACGTCCTCCAACAACGCGCAGTCGGCGACGGTGCGTCCCATCGGTCCGTCGTGACAGAACTGATCGAGGTTGTAGGGCGGAAGCGCGGGCACACGCTGCCACGGCGGCTTGAACCCGGCCACCCCGCTCATCGATGCCGGAATGCGGATCGACCCTCCGATGTCGCTACCCGTTCCCACCGGGGCGTAGCCGGCTGCGAGCGCAGCGCCGGTGCCGCCCGAGGATCCGCCCGGGGAGAAGCGGGTGTTCCACGGGTTGCGCGTGATGCCCCAGATGCGCGAGTGGCAGTAGGGCGCGCAGCAGAACTCGGGCGTGGCCGTGCGGATGTGGATGAGGCCGCCGGCCGCCTGGATCCGCTCGACGATCGGGTGGTCGACCGGCCCCACCTGGTCGGCATAGGCCAGCGAGCCGAGCGACCACGAACGCCCTTTCATCGGCTGCTCCTCCTTCACCGCCACCGGCACACCGTCGAGAGGTCGAGGATCGCCGTTCACGTACCGCTGGGCCGATCGCGCCGCCTCCACCAGCGCCTCGTCGTACCGTCGGTCGATCACCGCGTTGAGCATCGGCTCGAGGCGTTCGATGCGATCGATGAGCATCTGCAGGTACTCGACGGGCGACAGCGTGCGAGCGGTGAAGGCGGCGATCAACTCGCCCGCCGACAGATAGGCCGGTTCAGTCATCCACCGATTCTGCCTCACTCGCACAGCCCGGTTCCCTGATCAGGAGTTCAGGTAACGTGACCCGCATGCCCGACCTGAGTCGTCTGCTCGCACCGCGTTCCATCGCCGTGGTGGGCGGTGCACCCGCCGAGCGAGTGGTGGCACAGTGCCTGAAGCTCGGTTTCGACGGACCCATCTGGCCGGTCCATCCCACCCGCGACGCGCTGGCCGGAGTCCCGTGCCTCCGCTCGCTCGACGACCTGCCCGACTCACCCGATGCCGTGTTCCTCGGTGTCAACCGCCACGCCACCATCGAATCGATGAGATCGCTGGCCTCCCTCGACGCCGGCGGCGCTGTCTGTTACGGCAGTGGGTTCGGCGAGACGGGCGACGCCCACCTGCAGACCGCGCTGCTCGAGGCAGCAGGAGAGGTTCCCTTCTTCGGCCCCAACTGCTACGGGTTCGTCAACACGTTCGATCGCGTGGCCTTGTGGCCCGACGAGCATGGCATGACGCGTCACCCGCGGGGTGTGGCCATCGTCAGCCAGAGCGGCAACGTCGCGGTGAACCTCACGTTCCAGCAGCGCGGCCTCCGACTCGGCAGCATGATCACCGTCGGCAACCAGGCCAACCTCGGCACCGACGACGCCATCGCTGCGCTGCTCGACGACCCGCGGGTCACCGCGATCGGTCTGTTCCTCGAAGCCGTGCGCGATGCGCAGCAGTTCGCCGCCGTCGCACTGCGAGCGCGTGAGCAAGGCGTGCCGCTGGTGGCACTGCAAACCGGGCGTTCGGCCGCAGGAGCGCTCATCGCCACGTCCCACACTGGCTCGATGGCTGGCCGGGCAGCCGCCTACGACGCCCTCTTCGCGCGCTATGGCGTCGCCACGGTGCGCACGCCCGCAGAACTGCTCGAGACCCTGAAACTGCTCGACAACGGCGGCCCGTTGAAGGGACGACGAGTGGTGTCGCTGAGTTGCTCGGGCGGCGAGGCTTCGCTCGTGGCCGACCGGAGCGAGGCCACGTCATTGAAGTTCGAACCGTTCCCTTCCGAACAGCACGCCGCCATCGAGGCCACGCTCACCGAACTCGTCACCGTCAGCAATCCCTTCGACTACCACACGTTCATGTGGGGTGACCGCGCCGCCATGGGCGCCACCTTCACGGCGGTCATGAACGGTCCGCACGATGCCACCATGCTCGTGCTCGACGGCCCACCGTCGCCCGACAACGATCCGTCGTCGTGGTACGTGGCGGCCGACGCGCTCGGCGACGCCGCGGAGACCACCGGTCGCCGCGCCGTGGTGGTGGCCACCATGGCCGAGTGCCTCAACGAGCCGTTCCGTCAGCACATCCTCAACCGCGACCTGGCTCCCCTGCTCGGTCTGTCGGAGGCGCTCACGGCGCTCGATGCCGCAGCCACCGTGGGGGCCCCATGCCCGGCCCGCCCGCACGCCGGGGTCACCGCTCCCGGGGCGACACGGCTCATCGATGAGGCCACGGCGAAGCAACGACTCGGCGCACTCGGCATCGCGGTACCTGCCGGGCGTGTGGTGGCGGCCACCGAGGTCGTCTCGACCGCCGCCGAGATCGGCTACCCGATCACGCTGAAGGCATTGGGCCACGCCCACAAGAGCGAGGCCGGCGCCGTGAAGGTGGGCCTGCGCGACCCCGACTCCCTGTCGGCCGCCTTGACCGCGATGCCCGCCACACCCGCGGGCTTCCTCGTCGAGAGCACCGTCACCGACGTCGTCGCCGAGGTTCTGGTCACCGTTCGACGGGATGCACCGGTCGGCTGGTTGGTCACGGTGGGCCACGGCGGCGTCACCACCGAACTGTGGGGCGACGTCGCCAACCTGCTCGCACCGGTCACCCACGACGAGGTCATCGCTGCGCTCCTGTCACTGCGCAGCGCCCCGCTGCTCACCGGATTCCGCGGTCGCCCTGCGGCCGACCTGGCGGCACTGGCCGATCTCGTCGTCACACTCGCCCACGCCGTGGTGGGCACCGAGGTGGTCGAGGTCGAACTGAATCCCGTACTGGTGGGCACCCACGGTGCCACCGCCGTCGACGCACTGCTCATCGTGGAGGACTCACCATGACCCAACCCGGATTCCACGTCGACGTTGCCGACGGCATTGCGGTGGTCACGCTCGATCGGCCGAAGGCCAACGCCATCGACGCCGCGACGAGCTTCGCCCTCGGCGAGGTGTTCGTCGAGTTCGAGCACGACCCGTCGGTGCGGGTGGCCATCTTCACCGGTGCAGGCGAGCGCTTCTTCAGCGCCGGCTGGGACCTCGGCGCCGCAGCGGAGGGCGAGTCGTTCGACAGCGATTACGGAGCCGGCGGGTTCGGCGGGTTCACCAACCTGCCGGCGCGGCGCACGCCCGTGATCGCCGCCGTCAACGGCATGGCCGTGGGCGGCGGGTTCGAGATCGCGATGGCCGCCGACATGGTGGTGGCCGCCGACCACGCGCAGTTCTTCCTTCCCGAGGCTGGCCTCGGCATCCTGCCCGACAACGGTGCCGTCCGCCTACCGCGCATGCTCCCGTCGGCCATCGCCCGCGAGATGCTGCTCACCGGCCGCCGCATGGGCGCCGAGGAGGCTGCGCGCTGGGGTCTCGTGAACAAGGTCGTGCCGGCCGCCGACCTCCTCACCACTGCTCGCCAGTTGGCCGCCGACGTGTGCTGGGCCGCGCCGCTCAGCGTCGCGGCCATCCTCGACATCGAACGTCGCACCGCACACATGGACGCCATCGCGGCGATGGACATCATCAAGGACATCCCCAGCTATCGCGCTGCCATCGACAGCGAGGACGCGCAGGAGGGCACGCTCGCACATGCCGAGAAGCGCCCGCCCGTGTGGAAGGGCCGCTGAGCCCCTCCGACGCCGACGGCCTCAGTTGAAGGTGCCGACCGCGAAGATCTCCGACTCGGCCGTCGACATACCCGCCACCAACTCGCCCACCCGGGCCACATTGCGCACGTAGCGCTCACCGTGTTCGTGGGTGTGCGCCACGCTGAGGGTCCACGACTCGCTCTTGCCCCACGGCGGCAGGAACACGCCCCCGTTGTGCTGCACCAGGAAGTGGAGGTGGCTGACACCGGTGCTGATGCGCAGGAACTCGCGGTAGTTGCGGGCGGGCACGCCGGCGAACACGACGGAGCCCTTGAAGCCGAACACCGTGCCGTAGGCAGGGATGCCGGCCGACTCCAGCGCCGCCAGCGAACCGTCGAGCATCGAATGCCCGATCGCCTCGGCGCGGTCGTACGCGTCGGGCAGGAGCACCTCGGTGAGCGTCGCCCGTGCCGCTGCCATGGTGAGCGGGTTGCCGTTGAAAGTGCCCACCTGGTCGTACACACCGTTGTCGATGGCGCTCATCACCTCCTCGGTTCCGCCGATGGCCCCACACGGGATGCCACCGCCGAGCGCCTTGGCGAGGCAGACGATGTCGGGCGTGACGCC
>CAZQPJ010000106.1:0-8249 GCA_964595105.1 uncultured Bifidobacterium sp. | reverse complement strand
CGGAGGATTTTGAGTCCTCTGCGTCTGCCATTCCGCCACTCGGGCAAGTGGTGCCGAAAGCGTATCGGCCACTGCCTCGCCGGACCGAGAAAAATCTTCTCCGTGAGTTGCGAACACATGTTCGATTCGCTAGGGTTCGTTCACGGCTTCCCCGCTGAGTCAATCCCTCGCACATCGTGCGAGCCCAGCCCGGAGTCCCGATGCACCTCATCGCACTCGAACACCTCGAGTCAGTCGTCACCGACGTGCGGACCGCTGCCTCCACCTCGCCAGAGGAGGCACTCGCAGCGCTCGATCGTCTGGCGGCATGGTGCCACGCTGCGCGGGTCGAGTGCGTCCGAGCGCTCGACGAGGCCGGGTCCTTGCAACTCCTTGCGGCCTCTCCGCTCCGCAGCCAGCGCGACCTCGATGGCCTGGCCCGGTCAGCCGAGGTGGCGCGTCAGTCGACGGCACTCTTCGACGACGTTGTCCGGGGCTCGATCTCCGCAGCCCACCTCGAAGAGTTCGGCCACACCCTCCGCCGCCTCGACGCTCCACAACGGAAGGCCCTGCTCCACGATGAAGCCCGCGTGCGCGCCATCGCCAGCTCCTCCACAGCCGCCGAGTTCGCACGATTCCTTCGCCGCGAGGAGCGTCGACTCGGTCGAACCGCTGGCACCACCACGCTCGAGCAGCAGCAACGCGATGTGCGGTTGACGGCACGCACCGAACGGGAGTCCGGCATGCGCGTGTACACCCTCCGGCTCGATCCGCTCTCGGCCGTGTCGTTCGAACAGCGAATCGACGCAGCCGTCGAAGCGCTGTTCCACGACGCTGCACCCGCCGGCTGCCCCTCCGATCCGATCGAGCGCTTCCTGTTCCTTCGTGCCCACGCCCTGCTGAGGCTGTCCGAGGGCCGAGGCGGCCGCACGAACAGAGGAGGACGATCCGAGATCATGGTCGTCATCGACACCGCGATGCCCGACGGTGTCACCGAACCCACGGTCGACTGGGGCATCCCGGTCGAGATTCCCGAGCGTGTCCTGGCGACCCTGTTCCCCGAGGCACGGATTGTGCCGGTCATCATCCGCAACGGTGTCGTCCTTCACGCCCCCGGCGAACTCGACCTCGGTCGGTCGACCCGTCTGGCGAACCGGGCCCAGCGACGAGCGCTCCGGGCGATGTACGCAACGTGCGCCATTCCTGGCTGCGAGGTGCGTTTCCAGCACTGCCGCATTCATCACGTCGTGTGGTGGCGGCACGGTGGAGCCACCGACCTCGGCAATCTCCTCCCCCTCTGCCACCGCCATCACCGCCAGGTGCACCTCGACAACTGGCAACTTGCGCTCGACCCGCAACGAACACTCCGCATCACCATGCCGGATGGGCGCACCAGAACCACCGGACCCCCGAGACGGGTGGCAGCATGAAGCTTCCGGTCAGTCCTTTCGGCGGTGTTTCCGAGAAAACCGGCTACCCGCGGGTAACCGTCTACCCTCTCCTCATCATGCTTGCGTTCACCTTTCCCGGCCAGGGATCACAACGGCCGGGCATGGGTCGGCCCTGGGTCGACCACCCGAGTTGGGAACTTGTCGATGAGGCCTCCGAGGTCGCCGACCGGGATGTTGCTCGCCTCCTGCTCGACGCCGACGCAGAGGAACTGCGCGACACCCGCAACGCTCAACTCACCACGTTCGTCTCGAGCCTGATGGTGCTCGACGCCGTCGAACGGCTCGGTATCGAGCCGAGCTTCTGCGCCGGGCACAGCCTTGGCGAATACACGGCGCTCACGGCCACCGGCGCACTCGGCTTCGACGAAGGTGTCCGACTCGTGTGCGAGCGGGCCGATGCCATGCACCACGCGGGTTCCACCAATCCGGGCACCATGGCGGCGGTGCTCGGCATCGACGACGACCAGGTTGAGGTCGCCTGCCGGCGGGCTGATAGTGACGTCTGGGTCGCCAATTTCAATGCGCCGGGCCAGGTGGTCATCGCCGGCTCACCCGAAGGTGTCGCCGCAGCGAGCGCAGTGGCGAAGGAACTCGGCGCCAAGAAGGTGATGCCGCTGCAGGTGTCGGGGGCCTTCCACACCCCCTTCATGAGCCCAGCCCGCGAGCGACTGCGCAAGGCGATCGCCGACGCCAACCCCCGCGACACCGAGGTGCCGGTGGTGTCGAACGTCGATGCATTGGCCCACAACGACGGCGGCGAGTGGAGCAGCCTGCTCTCGGCGCAACTCAGCAGCCCCGTCCGATGGAAACACTGCCGCCTGCCGCTCGCCCACCTCGGCGGGGTGAACTTCGCCGACCTCGGTCCGGGCGGTGTGCTCACCGGCATGGCGAAGCGCACGGTCGATCAATCCCGCACCATCTCGGTCAGCACTCCTGAGGAACTCGACAAGCTCATCGAGTGGGTCGATGCCGGCATCCCCCGCGTCACCCAGCACGAGGGCGAGCACCTGTTCGCCAGCGAGCGCCTCGCCGTCAGCCCAGCGGCAGGCGTGTTCACGCCGATCGGCGGTCTCGGAGAGGGCAGCCGCATCGAGGTGGGCACGGTGTTGGGCCACGTCGGCGATGCGGAGGCGAGGTCGCCGTTCGCCGGTGTGTTGCAGAGTTACATCGCAGTCGACGGCGAACGGGTCACCCTTCGCCAACCCATCGCGTGGCTGAGGACGGTCTGAGATGCCTGCACTTCCCTCCGGTGTCCGAGGCGCCGTCATCACCGGTTGGGGCACAGCGCTCGGCCCGACGACGCTGACCAATCACGACCTCGAGAAGACGCTCGACACGTCACACGAATGGATCGTCGAGCGATCGGGCATCCACGAACGCCACGTCGACGGCACCACGGTCGGCATGTCGGTGGAGAGCGGCCGGAAAGCCCTCGAGATGGCCGGAGTCGATCCCACCGACATCGACGCGCTGGTGCTCGCCACCACCACGCCCGATCGTGCCGTGCCGGCCAGTTCGGCCACGGTGCAGGCCCAACTCGGTCTCCGGTGCGGCGCGTTCGACGTGAATGCCGCCTGCAGTGGCTTCGTCTACGGACTCGTGCAGGCGCACGGACTCATCGCCATGGGTGCCCGCAAGGTACTGCTCATCGGCACCGACACCCTGTCGCGAATCACCGACTGGACCGATCGCAACACGGCGGTGCTGTTCGGTGACGGCAGCGGCGCAGTGGTGCTCGAGGCCACCGATGGGCCTGGGCAACTGCTCGGCTGGGACCTCGACGCCGACGGGTCGGCCGAACGCTTCCTCTACTGCGACCTGCACGGCTTCATCCAGATGGAAGGCAAGGAGGTCTTCCGGCGAGCAGTGCGCATCATGGTCGACTCCGCCACCAAGTCGATGGCTCACGCCGGCGTCACCGCCGACCAGGTGAAACTGGTTGTGCCGCACCAGGCCAACATCCGCATCATCCAGGCCGCATGCGAACGGCTTGGAATTCCAATGGACCGTGCGGCAACGGTGATGCACTACACCGGCAACACCTCCTCCGCATCCATCCCGCTCGCACTGGTCGATGCACTCGGGCATGGGCGGGTCGAACGCGGCGACATCGTGCTCCTGGTCGGCTTCGGCGCCGGGATGACCGCAGCGAGCGCCATCCTCCGTTGGGGAGGTGGCGAGTGAGCCGGGTCGTATTGGTTACCGGCGGGTCACGCGGCATCGGTCTGGCCATCGCCCGCCGGTTCGCCTCGATGGGCGACCGAGTGGCGGTGACGTATCACTCCTCTCCCCCAGCCGACGGACTGTTCGGCGTGAAGTGCGATGTCACTTCCGCCGAGTCGGTCGAGGCCGCCTTCGCCGCAGTGGAGGCCGAGTTCGGTCCGGTCGAAGTGCTCGTGTCGAACGCCGGCATCACCAACGACGGACTCCTGCTCCGCATGAGCGAAGCCGACTTCACCTCGGTCATCGACGCCAACCTCACTGCCGCGTACCGGGTCACCAAGCGGGCAGCACAAGGAATGCTGCGTGCACGCAAGGGTCGCATCGTGTTGGTGTCGTCGGTGGTGGGTCTGCTCGGCTCGGCCGGCCAGACAAACTACGCCGCATCGAAGGCCGGTCTGGTGGGTTTCGCCCGCAGCGTGGCCCGCGAACTCGGATCCCGCAGCATCACGTGCAATGTCGTCGCTCCCGGCCCGGTGGAGACCGACATGACGGCAGCGCTCGACGAGAAGCGACTCGCCGCCATCACCGACGCCGTGCCGCTCGGCCGCATGGCAACCCCCGACGAAATCGCCGGCGTCGTGGCCTTCCTCGCTTCGCCCGATGCTGCCTACATCACCGGTGCCGTCATCCCTGTCGATGGCGGCATGGGCATGGGTCACTAACATCTCAACCGCAACCCCCAGAAGGAGATTTCCGTGGATCAGGAACTGTTCGCCCGCTTTCGCAAGTGTGCCGTCGACGTGCTGTCGGTGAGCGAGGATCAGGTCGTGCCGGAGGCCAGTTTCGCCGATGACCTCGATGCCGACAGCCTCGACCTCGTCGAACTGGTGATGGCGCTCGAGGAAGAGTTCGGCGTCGAAGTGCCCGAGGACGAACTCGCCGAGGTGAAGACCGTCGGTCAGGCGTACGACCTGGTCGCCGGCAAGCTCTGATGTCGTCGCCCCGTCTGGGGTCGCACGGTCGCCGAGTGGCGATCACCGGCTACGGGGTCGTGGCACCGTGCGGCCTCGGCAAGGAAGCATTCTGGAACGGCCTCAACGGGCCGGGACTCACCTCGGGCCGCACCGTCGAGATCGCCGACTGGGACCCGAGCCCCTACTTCGACAGCCCGAAGGATGCCCGTCGCGCCGACCGGGTGGAGCAGTTCGCACTCGCCGCGGCGGCCGAGTGCTTTGAACACGCCGGTCGTCCGGCAGTCGACGCCTCGCGGATCGGCACCATCTTCGGCACCGGCGTGGGCGGGTTGCGTTCGATCGAAGATCAGATCGAGGTGATGCTCACCAAGGGCGAGCGCCGCGTGTCACCGTTCCTGGTTCCGATGATGATGGCCAATGCCAGTGGTGCCGCCATCTCGATGCGCTACGGCCTCCGGGGCCCCAACGAGACCATCACCACCGCCTGCGCCGCCAGCACGCACGCCATCGGCTATGCGGCACGCATGATCGCGTGGGGCATGATCGACGCCTGCGTCACGGGCGGCAGCGAAAGCGCCGGGTGCCGCATCGGCGTGAACTCGTTCGGCAACATGACCGCCCTCAGCACCGAAGGCCGCAGCGTGCCCTTCTCTCCCGAACGCGACGGGTTCGTGCTCGGCGAGGGTGCAGCCGTATTCATGCTCGAGGAATGGAGCCTCGCCGAGGCCCGAGGGGCCACCATCGTCGGCGAGGTGCTCGGCGCCGCCAGCAACGCCGACGCGCATCACATCACCGCTCCCGCCCCCGGCGGCGTGGGAGCCATTGCGTGCATGCACCTCGCGCTCGCCGATGCTGGGCTGCAACCGGCCGACATCAAGCAGATCAACGCTCACGGCACCTCGACACCGCTGAACGATGCAGCCGAGGCCGCAGCCGTCACCGCAGTGTTCGGCGCCCGCAGCGTTCCGGTGGTGAGCACCAAGGGAGTCACCGGTCATGCGCTCGGCGCCGCAGGAGCGCTCGAGGCTGCGGCGTTGCTGTTGAGCATGCAGCACGGGCTCATTCCGCCCACCGCCGGCACCACTCAGATCGATGACGGCTTCGACATCGATCTGGTGATGGGACAGGCTCGCCCGTGGACGCCCGGCCCGGCCATGTCGAACAGCCTCGGCTTCGGCGGCCACAACGGCAGCATCATCCTCGGCCCCGCCTGACGACGCACGTCACGCGTCGACGAGCACGAACATCAATTCGCACTCGCACGCAACCTCACCGTTCAGCAACGCCCGGCCGGTTCCCTTTCCGGCCCGCGATGACATGCGCCCCAATTCGACGCTCAGCACCAGCGTGTCACCGGGCCCCACCTGACGCCGGAAGCGGGCACCATCGAGCCCACCGAACAACGGCAACTTGCCCGCAAACCGACCGTCGCACAACACCGCAATGGCCCCCATCTGGGCGATGGCCTCACACATCAACACGCCCGGCAGCGTGGGCCGACCGGGAAAGTGCCCGGCGAAGAACCACTCATCACCGGTGAGTCGCCACTCACCGGTCGCCGACACTCCCGGTTCGAGTGCGGTGACCTCATCGACGAAGAGGAACGGGGGCCGGTGCGGCAGCACATCAGCGGGCATCGGGAACGAACTCATGCCAGGCCGCCCAACGCCTCCAGCAGCTTCGCCGGCGTGTCCTTCGGACTGATCTTGTACCAGGCGTGCTCGACCTTCCCATCGGCGCCGATGAGGAACGCCGAGCGCTCGATGCCCATGTACTTCTTGCCGTACAGCGACTTCTCCTTCCACACCCCGTACGCCTCGGCGACCGTGTGCTCGGTGTCGGCGAGCAACGGATACCCGAGGCCGTACTTGTCGTCGAACTTGGCCTGTGCCGCCGGTTTGTCGGGGCTGATGCCAAGGATGACCGTGTCGCCCACCTGATCGGCCACATCGCGGAGGCCACACGCCTGCTGCGTGCAACCCGGCGTATTCGCCTTCGGATAGAAGAACACCATCACACGGCGGCCACGGAAGGCACGCAGCGTGACCGTGGCACCGTGCTGATCGGGCAGCGAGATGGCGGGAGCGTTTCGACCGGGAGTGAGCATGGCGGCATGCTAGCCGCACTTTTCACCACTCAGAGTGTCGAGATGACCACAAAAGAAATGTGACGGATCTGTTGCATTCGGCCGGGCGGCACCCTACGGTGACGCTCCGTGGTCGTCCTTGACGAAGTCTTGGCGAACCGCAGACACATTCCTCTCTCTCGAAAGGTGCCTGCCATGTGGAAGGTCATCGGCGGAATCAAGTGATGTCAGCCACGGCGTAGACCGTGGCCGTAGAAGCCGCCCTTGGGGCGAGCATGGGCGTGATAGTGCGTCGGTATCGATCGCATGTTGTCGTCCACCCAGTGCTCGTACCCGTAATGGGCACTCACGACTCGGCCCAGATGGGCCAGCAACTCGACCCGGATCTCCGCTGTGGGATTCGGGTCGTGTCGTTTCCAGACCACCATCGGCACGTAACACTGCTCGCACTCGGCGATCCAGCAGAGCTCGTCCTCGTGGAACCACTCGGTCATCCGCTCAGCTCGGCACAGTTCGCAGTCGTTTGCCTCCGGAGAATCGTTCATCGCTGCCATCACAGCACAACGGGGAGGGCCCGATCGGCCCTCCCCGTTGCACTGGGGGTCTTTGAATCCGCAGGACGAATCAGAGCGTCGACACGTCCACGGTGGGCGGCAGGATGACGGCGTCGATGACGTGGATGACGCCATTCGATGCGGCCACGTCGGCGGCGATCACCTTCGACGAACCGTTCAGCGTCACCGTGCCACCGTCGACGGCGACCGTGATGTTCGAACCCTCCACCGAGGGGACGTCGCCGGCCTTCACGTCGGCGGCCATCACGGCACCCGACACCACGTGGTAGGTGAGGATCTTGACGAGCGTGTCCTTGTTCTCCGGCAGGAGCAACTTGTCGACCAGTCCGGCCGGCAGCGCCGCGAAGGCGGCGTTGTTCGGAGCGAACACGGTGAACGGACCGGCGCCCTGGAGCGTCTCCACGAGGCCGGCCGCCTTCACTGCAGCGACGAGCGTCGAGAAGTCGGGGTTGCCGGCAGCAACGGCGACGATGTCACCGGGGGCGGCGGGGGCCATCGTGTCGGCGGTGGTTGCGGCGGTGGTCTCGGCCGCAGCCGGCACCGTGGTGGTGGCGCTGTCGTTATCGTCACCGCAGGCGACAAGAGCCAACGACGCGACGACGGCGAGTGCGAGTGCACGGGTCTTCATGGGGGGAGCCTCCTCAGGCTGTCTGGCGGCCCCGGGGGGCAGAGCCGCTGATAGGGGAACCTAACATCAGCCCTGCCTCTATTTAGTACTGAACTAGGAATCAAGCGCGTGACGCACGTCACGCACGAACTCGCCCACAGCCTCGGCACCACCCTCGAGCAATCGGCGCACCACCGATGCCCCCATCACCACGCCGTCGGCAACCCGAGTCGCCTCGTACGCCTGCTCGGCATTCGACACACCGACACCGACGAGCACCGGCACCTCGGTGACCGCCTTCAGCCGTGTCGCCAACGCCACCGCCGTCGATGCCAGCGTCGTGCGTTCACCCGTGACACCGAGGAGCCCCACCGAGTACACGAACCCACGTGCCCGGGCACACACCAACGGCAG
>CAZQPJ010000105.1:0-8261 GCA_964595105.1 uncultured Bifidobacterium sp. | reverse complement strand
GCATCGCCTGCCCGCTCGCAGAGGCGCACGGCAAGCTGCGCGCCGCGCAACTGATGGTCGACCACGCCGCCCGGCTCGTCGACGCCGGCGCTCCCTGCGGTGAGGAGGCGAACCTTGCCAAGTACCTTGCCGCCGAGGCGGGCTTCTTCGCTGCCGATCGGGCCGTGCAGACGCTGGGCGGGTTCGGCTACGCGAACGAGTACCACGTGGAGCGCTACTTCCGTGAGGCCCGGCTGATGCGCATCGCACCCATCAGCCAGGAACTGGTGCTCGCCTACGTGGCCGAGCACGTGCTCGGCCTCCCTCGCGGCTACTGAGCCGTCAGGCCCCGAGCACCGTCAGACCCAACGAGCGGGCAGCCTGCGCCTGCCGCAGATCGAAGGTGAGGAACGGCAGCGTGGGGATGCGCAGCCGCTTCGCGCAGGCGAGGTGAATGGCATCCATCGCCCGCACGCCCAGCACCTCGCCGATCTCGGCCGCCGCCTCGCACACGGCCTCATCGACGGCCACGAGTGCGAAGTGGTGGAGGTCGTCCGCCACCTGCCGACGGGCGGCAGCGAGCTCAGTGCCCACGAGCAGGCGACCGAGGTTGCGTCGCACTTCCACGACGGTGACCCACGAGGTGACCAGGACCGGATCCGAGTCGATCAGTTCCACCGCAAGCGACGAATCGGGTTCCTCCACGTATCGCTTCAACAGCGCGCTGGAATCGACGTACAGCGTCACTCGCCGCGGTCCTCGCCCAGCACCAGCGAACTCCTGTCGGCCGCCACCGCCCTCGGCACCGATGCCAAGGCACCCCTGCGGGTTGGCGGGCGCACCCAGCCTTCCCTCACACCGTCGTCGAGCGCCGACGCCCCCGGCACCGCGACGATCTGCACCTTCGGAACACCGCGGTCAGTGACGTGGATGACCTCGCCACGGGCAGCCCGGTCGAGATAGTCGGACAGGTGCTGTTTGAGCTCTCGTACTCCGACGTTCATGTGGACACATTGTACACCTGATGTGTCCACATTTGCTCACAGCGAGAGGGCGGCCCTCACGTGCTGGTGCACGAAGAAGACGCCGCGCTCTTCCACCGTGGCCAGCACCCCGTCGGCATCGACTCCTGCATCGTGGGTTCGCTGCACGGCCGTGCAGATGTCGACGTCCTGCTGGTGCACCAGGCGGTGCGCCTCGAGCTGGGCAGCCACCGACTCCGGAGAGGCGTTCGGGTGGGCGAACAGTCGTCGGTGCACCACGGTGCGGTTCGGTGCCTCCGGCGACATCCACATCGCCAGGCACGCGTCGGGAAACACGTTCAGCATCAGGTTCGGCCAGATGGTGAGGTAGCTGCCCACGTCGTACGGCACCGACGTGGATGCCCGGCCCAGCACGTCCCAGCCCGGCTCGCCCGGCAGCAGTTCGGCCATCACCCGACCGGTGTCGGTGGTGGGATGCAGCGGGCGGTCCCAGGCGTACAGCACGAGTCCGTCCGCCACCAGCGGATAGTCGTGGCTGTTCGACGTGTCGATCTCCGGATGGATGAAGGGGGTGTGGTAGTTCTCGCTGTAGTTCTCGAGCAGCACCTTCCAGTTGAAATGGCGTTCGTGCTGCTCGCTGAGCACCAACCGCATCTCCTCCACCGGGTAGCCGGCGATCGCGTCGGCGAGCGGCCCGAACGAGAGCACCGCCGACGGGTCTGCATGCACGAACACCCACCGGCGCCAGACGGCGAGACCCAGCGGCTTCAACGAGTAGTCGGCGACATCGAACCCTGCGGGCTCGCCCACACCGTGGGCCCTGGCCAATGTGCCGTCGAGGCGATAGATCCACGCGTGGTACGGACAACTCAGCACCGAGCCGGAGCCTCCCGACTCCGGCTCGCACAACGGAGCCGCACGATGTCGGCACACATTGACGAACGCGCGCAGCACCCCATCACGGTCACGCACCAGCAGCACCGGCAGGCCGGCCGCATCGACCGAACGCCACGCACCCTCCCCCGGCATGTCGGTGATGTCGCCGACGCACAACCAGTTCCTGCGCCACACCGCGTCGACCTCGAGCTCCTGCACCTCTGCCGACGAGTACACCCGCGCCGGCAGCGTGCGAGCGGTGTCGATGCCGGGCATCGGCGGAATCGCGCGAACAGTCATGTTTGTTAGTCTGACCCATGAGTCAAACAACTCGTTGGGGGAACACATGCGATCGTCGAGGCGCGACTTCTTGGCCCGCTCCGCACAGTTGGGCGTGCTGCTCGGGGCCGGTGTCCCCCTGCTGCAGGCATGCGGCAGCAGCACTTCTTCGGGTGCCGTCACCAAGCCCATCGCCGACGGCCTGCAACCCGAGAAGGGTCCGTTGCGCATCGTCAACTACGCCGACTACGTGAACCCCGACGTCATCGCCGACTTCGAGAAGGAGTACGGCGTGAAGGTGGAGATCTCCACCATCGACACCGACACCGAGATGGTGACGAAACTTGCCTCGGGTGCCATCAAGGCAGACGTCGACCACTCGATTGCCAGCACCAGCATCGGAAACCTGGTGAAAGGCGGCCTCCTCCAACCGCTCAACAGGAGCTACCTCACCAACGTCGGCAACGTCGTCGCCGGGTTCGACAACCCGTGGTACGACCCCAACGCCACCTATTCGGTGCCGTACACCTACTTCGGCACCGGCATCGGATACCGCTCGGACCGTATCGACCCCGCCGAAGTGGAGGCCCAGGGCTGGGACACCATCTGGAACGCGACGAAGTTCAAGGGACAGGTGAGCGTGCTCGACGACGAGCGCGAGGCGTTCGTGATGGCCATGCTGCGCAAGGGTGTCACCGACATCAACACCACCGACCCGAAGGTCATCGATCAGGCCCTCGCCGACGTGATGGAACTCATCGACCTCGTCAGCGTGAAGGTGAACATCGAGGCGTACAAGGACATCCCCGAGGGCACCACCTCCGTCGCCCACACGTGGAGCGCCGACCTCGTCACGGGTGCCGCCAGCTACCTGCCCGAGGGCACCACGGCCGACGTCCTCGGCTTCTGGCACCCGCCAGCCGGCAAGTACGTGGTCACCAACGACAGCATGGGCGTGTTGGCGAACGCCGAACACCCCGTGCTCGCCCACCTCTACATCAACTACCTGCTCGACAACGACGTCGCCGAGAAGAACTTCAGTTGGCTCGGTTACCTGCCGGTGCTGACGAAGCTCGATGCCGACTACGTGATCGGCAAGGGGTACGTGCCCGAGAACCTGCGCAGTTGCGTGCCCACGAAGGAAGAGATCGCCAAGGGTCTGCACTTCACGCCGCTCTCGCCGGAGGGCGCCGCTCTCTACGAGGCCGCCTGGTCGAAGTTCACCGCCGGCGGCTGACCGGTGGCCCTCACGGTGGCCCAGCGGCGAACGAACCGGCTGTGGGCCGGCGTCGCGATGCCGGGTGTGGCGTGGCTCATCGCCTTCTTCGTGATGTCGGTCTACGCCGTGATGGCCGTCGCGTTCGGCAAGGTCGATCCGATCCTGAAGCGACCACTGCCCATCTGGAACCCACTGCAGTGGGATGCGACAACGTTCGGCGACGTGCTCCGCAAGGTGTTCGGCGGGGATCTCCAGAATGTGTTCGTGCGCACGTTCCTGTTCGTGTTCGTGGCACTCGCCGGATGCATCGCCATCGGTTATCCGGTGGCGTACTTCGTCGCCCGGAAGTCGATCCGCTTCAAGGGACTGCTGCTGGCGGCGCTCGTCCTGCCGTTCTGGATCAGCTACCTCATGCGCATGCTGGCCTGGACCAACCTGCTCCAGCCCGACGGCTACGTCAACCGCGTCCTGCACTTCCTCCACCTGCAGGGCTCTCCCGTCAACTGGCTCAGCGGCGAGTGGTACACGGTGGTGATCGGCCTCGTCTACGGCTACGTGCCGTTCTTCATCCTCCCGCTCTACAGCACGCTCGAACGGATCGACGGTCGACTCATCGAGGCCGGTCGCGATCTCGGCGCATCAGCACCGCAGACCTTCCTTCGTGTCACGCTGCCGCTCTCGGTGCCCGGCCTGATGGCCGCGTCGGTCATCACGGTGTTGCCGATGTTCGGCGACTACTACACCAACACCTACCTCACCAGCGGTTCGCCGAAGACCGACATGATCGGCAACCAGATCGAGTACTTCCTCCGCAAGTCGCAGCAGCCACCCACCGGCGCGTCGCTCGTGCTGATCCTGATGGCGATGCTGCTGGTGCTGATGGTCTATTACCTCGTGGTGACGGTGCGGCAGCAAAGGGCAGCCGAGCGATGAGGCTGTTCCGACGGCGCACCACCTCGGCCCCCTGGCTGGCGATGCTGACATGGGTCTACATCCTGTGGTCGTTGCTGCCCGTGCTCATCGCGGTGCGCATCTCGTTCAACTCGGGCAAGAGCCGATCCGCGTTCCAGAGCCCCTCGCTGCGGTGGTACACCGGCGACCCGGTGTCGTCGGTGCTGCACGACGACACGCTGCACACCGCCCTGCGCAACACGCTCGTGCTCGCATTCCTCTGCATGCTCATCGCAACCCCCATCGGCGTCGCCATGGCCATCGGACTGCAGCGCTGGAAGGGGCGCCTCTCGAACTCGGCGAACGGACTGATGCTCGTGCCCATCGTGACCCCCGAGCTCGTGTTCGGCGTGGCCCTGTTCCTCGTGTTCAGCCAGGTGTACGTGGGTGTGCCCGAGGGGCTCATCCGCCAATTGCTGGGCCACATCACCTTCACGATGTCGTTCGTGGTCGTCATCGTGCGCGGCCGCCTCGCTGCCATCGGCACGCAGTACGAGGAGGCCGCTCGAGACCTCGGGGCCAGTCGCTGGCAGGCCATTCGCCTGGTGCTGCTCCCGCTGCTCGGCCCGGCGATCTTCGCCTCCGTGATGGTGGTGTTCGCCACCTCGGTCGACGACTTCGTCATCTCGTCGTTCCTCTCCACCGGCGCCTCCACCGAGACGGTGCCGATCAAGATCTACTCGGGAGCCCGCGCCGGTTCGACGCCAGCGCTCAATGCCCTCGCCACCGTGATGTTGTGCTTCACCCTGGTGGCCGTTGGCCTCGCCGCGCTGGTGATGCGCCGCATGAACCGCAACAGCGGCGAGCGTTCCCAGGCAGGCGGACTCGCCGCGCTCAGCGTCTGAGCCACTGTGTCGTCGCGCGACAACCGCGCGATCTGGCAGAGTTGCAGGCGATGACCAGCACCATGAATCCCACCTCGACGCCGCGCCGTTTCGTCCGGGCCGACGGACCCGACAAGGTCACCGGAAGCGGCCGTTACGCCGCCGACCTCACCCTCACCGGCGCACTCACCGCCAAGTTCCGCTATGCGGAGGTGTCGCACGCCCGCATCACACGACTCGACGTGTCGGCGGCGAAGGCGATGCCCGGCGTGTTCGCGGTGCTCACCGCCGACGACGTACCCGATGTGCGCTTCGGCCCCTTCGTGCAGGACCGCACGCTCTTCGCCCGCGACGTGGTGCGCTTCGAGGGCGAGATCGTCGCCGCCGTGGCCGCCATCGATGCCGCCACCGCCCAGCGAGCAGTGAACGCCATCGTGGTGGAGTACGACCCGCTACCCGTGGTGAACGACATCGAGGCCGCCCTGTCGGCCGACGCTCCGCTGGTGCACTCCGGCTGGGCCGACTACGGCGCCGCCGAACCACTGGTGCGCAACCGCAACGACGCGTCGCTGGCAGCCATCACCAAGGGTGACGTCGACGCCGGCATGGCCTCGGCCGACGTGGTCGTGCACAGCCGCTACGTCGCCGACGCGAGTCATGCAGCACCCATCGAGCCGCGTGGTGTGGTGGCCCAGTGGGAGGGCAACAAGGTCACCATCTGGTCGAGCACCCAGGTGCCGTTCGACGCTCGCGGCGGTGTGTGCGAGACGCTCGAGATGCCGGCCAGTCGAGTGCGCATCATCGTGCCCCACCTCGGTGGCGGCTTCGGCGGCAAGTGCGGCTTCCACTTCGAGGCGCACGTGGCCGCCCTGGCCAAGGCCGCCCGTCGCCCCGTGCGTCTGGTGTTCAGCCGCAAGGAGGAGTTCCTCGCCCCCGACCGCCGACGTGAGGGAATGGTGATCGACCTCGAGACGGGCGTGAAGCACGACGGCACCATCGTGGCCCGCCGCGCGTGGTTGGCCATCGACAACGGCGCCTACACCGCCGACAGCGGTTTCTTCAGCCAGATGGCGCTGATGCACGCACTCGGGCCGTACCAGGTGCCGAACGTCGAGGCTGAGGCGCACCTCGTGTACACCAATCACCAACCGTCGGGTTCGGTGCGCGCACCAACGGCGCCGCAGGCGTGCTGGGCGGTCGAGAGCCACACCGACGAGGTGGCGAAGGCCATCGGCATGGATCCCGTGGCATTCCGACTCCACAACACCGTCGACACCGGGCTCGAAGGCCCCAGCGGCCAGACCTACGGCGAGATCGGGCTGCGCGAGTGCATCCGTCTCGCCAGCGAGTCGGCGGGCTACGGCCAGGCACTTCCCGACGACGAGGCCATCGGCGTCGCGGTCGGTTGGTGGCCCAGTTTCTCGGCACCGTCGGGCGCCTACGTGAAGGTCGATGGCGACGGCAGCGGCCAGATCATCACCGGAGCCCAGGAATGCGGTACCGGTGCCGTGATGACCCTGCGCCAGTTGGCCGCCGACGAACTCGGCATGGATCCCGAACAGTTCGAACTCGTCTACCAAGACACGAGCGCGGCCCCGTACGACATGGGTGCCACTGGTTCGCAGACGTTGTTCAACAACGGCCGGGCCGTGGTGGCTGCGGCCGGTCAGGTGGCCGACCAACTTCGTCGACTCGCCGCCGAGCAGCTCGAGGCCAACCCGGCCGACATCGTGTTGGCCGATGGCGCCGCCTCGGTGCGCGGCACCCCTTCGGCGAGCGTGCCGATCGCCGAACTCGCGGCAGCGGCCGCGGGTGGCGAGCTGCTGATCGGCCATGGTTCGGGAATGCCGCCCGGCGCACCGCCGCTGGTGGGTTCCAACTGCGTTGGCGACCTCGGTCTGGGTGCATGGGTGGCGCCGCAGTTCTCGTGCCACGCCATCCGCGTCAAGCTCGACCGCGACACGGGTGTTGCTCGCGTGCTGAACGTGAGCGCCGCCCACGACTCGGGCACCATCCTCAACCGGATGGGTGCCGAGGGTCAGGTGGAGGGCGCCGTGCTGATGGGAATCGGACAGGCGCTCACCGAGGGCACCCGCTACGACGACCAGGCCAAGCAGCGCAACGCAGCGATGCTGGAGTACAAGCTCCAGACCTGTGCCGACGCACCGAACATCGACATTCACTTCGTCGAGATCGCCACACCCGATGCCGGGCCCCGAGGTGCGAAGGGATTGGCGGAGGCACCAAACGTGCCCACCCCTGCCGCGGTGTCGAACGCCATCGCCGCCATCCTCGGCGCACCCGTGCGCCAACTGCCGATGACCGCCGAGCGCGTCTGGGAAGCACTCGAGAGCAACAAGGAAGGTGCGGCATGAGTTTCCGTATCGCCACCACCGTCGACGAGGCGGTTGCCGCGTTGGCGGAAGGGTGCCGGCCCGTCGCCGGCGGCAGCGACCTCGTGGTGGGCGCGCGCCACGGAAAGGCAGCGTTGCCGGAGCACCTCGTCGCCATCGACCGCCTCGACGACCTGAAGTGTGTCGAGGTGACCGACGCTGGCGTGTGCATCGGTTCGCTGGTGAATCATCACGTCATCGAGCACCACCCGGTGCTGTCCGGTTCGTACGCAGCACTGTCCGACGGCAGCGCTCTGGTGGGTTCGCCTGCCACGCGCAACGTCGGCACCCTCGGCGGCAACATCATGAACGGCTCGCCGGCGATGGACACCGGCGCACCGTTGGTGGTGCTGGGCGCCGAGGCCGAACTGCGATCCGCACGTGGCACTCGCCGAGTGTCGATGGCCGACCTGTGGACCGGCCCCGGCCGCACCAGCGCTGCCCCCGACGAACTCTGCGTGGCAGTGCACATCCCCGCAGCCGGACCCCGCAGCAACAGCGCCTACCTCCGCCTCGAGTACCGCCGGGCCATGGAGATCGCCGTCGTCGGCGCTGCCGCTTCGGTGACCCTGGCCGACGATGGTTCCGTGGCCACGGTCCGAGTGGCACTCACCGCCGTGGCACCGACCATCCTCGAGGTCACCGGCCTCGGTGGCGGCTCGGTCGAGGCCGTGGCCGCCGCCGCACAGGCTGCCGCAGCCGCGCAGGCAACCCCCATCAGCGACGTGCGGGCCAGCGACCGCTACCGCCGCCACAC
>CAZQPJ010000104.1:0-8268 GCA_964595105.1 uncultured Bifidobacterium sp. | reverse complement strand
CATGTCGTATAGTCCCGCAGGACAGATGTCCGCACATTCCGGGGAGGGGATGCACCAGGTGGCTGACAATCGTGGCGCAGTGGAATTGGAGAACGTCACCAAGCGGTACGGCTCCGTCGTCGCGGTCGATTCGGTCAGTCTGTCGGTGCGACCGGGGGAGTTCCTGTCGCTTCTGGGCCCTAGTGGCTGCGGCAAGACGACGACCCTGCGCATGTTGGCCGGGTTCGAGCAGCCTGATTCGGGTTACATCAAGATCTCGGGCGAATACGTGCAGGGAGTTCCGCCCTACAAGCGCGACGTCAACACGGTGTTCCAGCACTACGCGCTCTTTCCGCACATGACGGTGTCGGAGAACGTCGGCTACGGACTTCGTCAGAAGGGTGTCTCGAAATCGGAGATCGCCACCCGGGTGGCCGAGGCCCTCGACATGGTGCAGATGTCGAAGTTGGCCGACCGCAAACCACGACAGATGTCGGGTGGTCAGCAGCAGCGAGTCGCCGTGGCCCGAGCACTGGTCAATCGTCCGAGCGTGCTTCTGCTCGACGAACCGCTCGGTGCGCTCGACCGCAAATTGCGCGAAGAGATGCAGATCGAACTGAAGCTCCTGCAGAGTCGTCTGGGAATCACCTTCGTCTTCGTGACCCACGATCAGGAGGAAGCCATGAGCATGAGCGATCGCATCGCCATCATGCTCGAGGGCCACGTCGAGCAACTCGCCGACCCGGAAACCGTGTACGAGCGCCCCGCCAGTGCCTTCGTGGCCGGTTTCATCGGGCGGAACAACTTCTGGACCGGTACGTCCACCGGTGGTGGTGTGAACGCCGACGATGGCACCGTGTTCGTGGTGGCTCGCCCCGACGAACAGGTGGCCGCCGGTTCGCCCGCACTCGCTGCCATCCGGCCCGAGAGCCTCATCCTCCACGCCTCCGACCCCGGCGCCGTCACCAACGTCCTCACCGGCGAGGTGGCCGGCGTCTCCCACTTCGGCGACACGCTGCAGTACGTGGTGCGCACCGGCAATCGCACCATCATCGTGCTCACACCGCGTGCCAACGCGGTGCGGCTCCACGCCGGCGATGCCGTGTGGGCCACCTGGGGCGCCGACGACGTCTACATGTTCTCGGCCGACCAGGCCGACCTGATTCTCGAGGAGCCTGCCTCGGCAGGCCACTGACACCATCTCCGTGAACACACAGCTCCACGGCGGACACGACCACAGCAACAAGGGGGAGACCCGATGACCAAGCCCAACGAACCGATGCGCATGCTGGCGCCCGACAGCTTCCGGCAGGCACTGTCGCGTCGTGCCCTGTTCCAGATCGGTGGCGCTGCTGCCGGCCTGGCGATCGTTGCCGCAGCATGCGGTGACGACTCCAGCAGCACGGCCACCACCGCCGCCTCCGGTGGCACCTCCGGCGGTGGGAGCGACCTGTTGAGCCAGTACAGCAGCGTGGTCAACAAGGCCTCCGGTCAGCTGAACATGTTCACCTGGGGCGACTACAACGACCCCGACCTCATCGGCGCTCTGGCCGAGAGCACGCTCGGCGTCACCATGAAGGTCGACTACTACCCGAGCAACGAGGACCTCATCACCAAGCTGTCGGCGGCCAACGGCAACAGTGGCTTCGACATCGTGGTGCCCACCGGCCCGTACATCCCGCAGATGATCCAGAAGGGTCTGCTGCAGAAGTTCGACCTCTCGAAGCTGCCGAACATGTCGAACGTCGACCCGCTCTACCTGAAGCAGTCGTGGGATCCGGGCAACGAGTACTCCGTCACCAAGGACTGGGGCAGCACCGGCTGGTTCTACAACAAGACCGTCGTCACCAAGGAACTCAAGACCTGGAGCGACTTCTACGACGCCACCCAGAATCTGGCGAGCGGCCGCACCTCGTGGCTCGACACTGCCCCGAACGTGTGCGGCCCCTACTTCTGGGCGAACGGCATCAACTGGACCACCGAGAAGAAGGAAGACCTCGATGCCTGCGAGGCGTTCCTCGTGCCGCTGGCCAAGCACGTGAAGGCGTTCGACAGCTACCCGAGCTCGGCGCTCGCCGAGGGTGCGTACGACCTGTCGATGGCGTGGAACGGTGACGCCCGTCAGGCGTACTTCCGCATCGCCGACGCCGGCGGCAACCCGGACGATTGGGTGTGGGGTCTCGGTGGCCCGGCCACCGAACTGTGGATGGACAACTACTGCATCCCGGCCGGTGCGCCGAACCCCGACGCGGCTCACGCCTGGATCAACTGGCTGCTCACGCCGGAGATCAGCATCAAGGACCTCCAGTACCACGGCTACAACAGCGGCATGAAGCAGATCGACAAGCTCATCGCGGAGCTCGCTCCCGACCTGAAGCACGCCGACATGATCTTCTTCAGCGACGAGCAGGTGAAGTCGATGCAGACCGGTGCGGTGAACTCGTCGCAGGACCGTCTCATCGAGATCTACGACAAGGTGAAGGCCGCCGCGGCCGGCTGAGTCCTCGTGACTGCTGCTGCTCACCTACCGAACCAGCGGAAGTGGCGGGGCCCCAAGTGGGGCCTCGCCATTCCGTCGTTCGTCTGGTACTTCCTGTTCTTCGTCGCCCCGATCGCCATCATTCTGGTGTACTCGTTCGGGTCGAAGGATTCGACGAAGCTGGTGCCGGTCGACTTCAGCAACCTCAGCCTCCAGAACTACCGCGAGGTCTTCACCGCCGACTTCTTCGAAGTGTTCCGTGCCACGCTGGAGATCGCCGTGGTGGCGACGTTCCTCTGCCTCCTCATCGGTTTCCCTGTCTCGTACTTCATCGCCTTCAAGGTGAGCGAGAAGTGGCGGGCCATCCTGCTCGGCCTGGTGGTCATCCCCAGCTTCACGAGCTTCCTCATCCGCACCATCGCCTGGCGCATCCCTCTGTCGGCGAACGGCGAGTTCTCCAAATGGCTGATGGACATCGGCCTCACATCCGGCCCGCTCGACGTGCTCGGCAGCCGGACAGCGGTGTTCCTCGCCATCGTCTACAACTACGTCGGCTTCATGGTGCTGCCGATGTTCGTGGCGCTCGATCGCATCGATCCGTCGTTGCGCGAGGCGTCGAAGGACCTCGGCGCGTCGCGGTGGTCGACGTTCACCTCGGTCACAGTGCCGCTCTCCGGCCCCGGCGTGATGGCGGGCGTGCTGTTGACCTTCATCCCGATGTGTGGCGACTACGTCACGGCCACCGTGCTCGGTGGCGCCAAGGGCTTCATGGTCGGGGCGCTCATCGACAGCCAGTTCCGCGGCTCGCAGGACTGGCCGCAGGGCTCGGCCATGGCCGTGCTCATGATCGTCATGGTGCTGCTGAGCCTGTTCCTGTTCGGCGCACTGCTGTGGGTCGTTCGGAAACTGTTCGTGCTGCTCCGCCCTGCCGCCGATGCGTGGCGTCGTCGGCCGCGTGGGGCGGCTCGCGCCAGTCGCCTTCCTGATCTGGTGAAGCCGTCGCTGGCCGTCTGGTCGGCACTGGTGCTCGTGTTCCTCCTCATCCCCATCGGTCTGGTCATCCGGCACTCGTTCAACGGCGGTCCGTCGTTCTCCGTCTGGAGTGGCCGATACAGCACCGTGTGGTGGGGTGGAGCACCCGGCCGCACCCAGAGCGGCACGCCGATGGTGGGCCTGTTCGACTTCGGCGCCACGGGGCCGATGCTGCTCCGCTTCGTCGTCATCATTGGGCTCGGCTGGCTGTTGCCGCGAGCGGTGAAACTGATCCGCGGCGACGTGAACCGTCATCTGCAGCGCTGGTCGACGCTGGCGGCGTTCGCCCTCGCGGTCATCGTCAACGGTGCGACGACCAAGTGGTACACCAACCTGTTCCAGCAGGCGGGGCCGGGTGAGGGTCTCCGCGGGTCGTTCATCGCCGCGTTCGGCGCCACCATCATCTCGGTCACCATCGGTGGCCTGTGCGGCGTGGCGCTCGCCCGTCATCCCGGTCGCTGGAGCAAGGTGATGATGGCACTGCTGTTCCTCATCCTCGTCACGCCGGAGATCATGGACGCCATCGCCCTCGCCGGGTGGATGCAGCGCCTGCGGGGGCCGTTCACCAGCGACTTCCTCGGCATCCCGTTCGGCATGCTGCGTCTGTGGGTCGGTCAGTCGCTGTACGCGAGTGCGGTGGTGACGCTCATCGTGAGGGCGCGGCTTGCCGGTCTCGACGAATCGCTGGAAGAAGCCGCTGGTGACCTGGGTGCGCCGCCGAGGCGGGCCTTCCGCCAGATCACGCTGCCGCTCATCAGCTCCGCCCTCATCGCCGGTGGTCTGCTGTCGTTCACCCTGTGCCTCGACAACACCATCATCTCGTCGCTCATCAGCGGCGCCTCGTCGACGTTCCCGGTGTCGCTCATCAGCGCCACCAAGAGCGAGATCAAGCCGTTCTGGGGCGTCGGCGCCACGGTGCTGTTCGTGATGACCATGGCATTGTTGGCCTTCGTGGCCAACGTGCTGCGCAAGTCGGGTGAATCGTCGGCGCAGATCGCCGCGACACTCGGCGGCGGCTGAGCCGACGTCATGCGGGTGGTGGTGGTGGGTGCGGGCCTTGCTGGCCTGAACGCGGCCACACTGCTGCGCGATGCAGGCGCCGACGTGGTGCTGGTCGAGGGCGGCAGTCGCGTGGGTGGGCGCGTTCGCACGGTGCATGCGCCCTTCGTCGACGGTCAGTACTCGGAGAGCGGTGCCGAATGGGTGGATGACCATCACGAGCGGATGCACTCGCTGATGGATCGGTTCGGCCTGCGGACGCTGGGCACCGGCGAACAGTGGACCTCGATTCGGCGGTGGTTGCACCACGGCGGACGACTGATGGACCCCGACACCATCCGCGCGGTGGCGCCGACGATCGACGACGAGTTCGAGCGATTCGATCGCATCGTCGAGGCCGCCACTTCGGGAGTTGGAGATCCCTCCCGGCCGCACCTCCATCCCGATGCGGCGACGCTCGACCGACGCTCGCTGGCCGATGTCGCCGCCGAGGCCGACCTCGGCGAGCTGGCGTCGCTCTTCAAGCGGCGCGACTCGCAGGGTGAGTTCGCAGCCGAGCCCACGCAGGTGTCGCTGCTGTTCGTCGCTCAGCAGCGCGCGTACGAACGTGACGCAGGCGGAGACCGCATCGTGTCCGCCCGTCGGGTCGAGGGTGGGCTGCGTCAGGTGGCCGATCACCTCGCGGCCGACCTGGGCGACGTGCTGAGTTTCGGCGAGACCCTCACCGCCGTTGCACAGGACAGCGACAGGGTGACCATCCACACTGACCGGCGCGTGCTCCACGCCGACCACGTGGTGCTGGCGTGCTCACTGGTGGCACTTCGGTCGGTGCAGTTCCTCGAACCGATGCCAGCGCTGCTCCAGCGAGCGGTGCGTGAACTCGGCTACGGCACGGTGACGAAGACCTCGGTGCAGTGGTCGGCCCGTGAGTGGCCCGCGGGCTACGCCACCACCGAACGTCGTGCCCAGCGCGTGTACGAACCAACGGCAGCGCAACCCGGTTCGGCCGGCATTCTGATGGCCTACTGCGGCGGCCAGGGTGGTCACGAGTGGGCCGCGTTGAGTGAAACCGAGCGCGTGGCGCTGGCGGCCGATGAGATGCGAGACATGCACCACCTCGGTGCCGACGCACTGGGTGGCTACTCGCGTGCGTGGAGCACCGAACCGCGCTTCGGTGGCTCCTATGCCGTCTACATGCCGGGTCAGGTGACCGCCTTCTGGGAGGTGTTGCGACAGCCGTGGGGGAGAGTGCATCTCGCCGGCGAGCACGTGGCCACCTGCACCGGCTACATGGAGGGCGCGCTGGAGAGCGGCGAAACCGTCGCTCATCGACTCGTGGCCGCGGGCTAGCCTTTCCGCACCATGCCAAGTACCACCGTGCCCCGAACCGGTCCGTCGTCCGACGGCCCACCTCGTATCGCGCTGGCCCCTGAGGGTGCCCCCGACTGGATGGCCGAGGCCATCGTGGCCGGCGGCGGCCAGATCGTGCCGCTGGCCGATGCCGAGGCCCTGGTCTGGGCCGCGCCGCGTGACCCCGACGCCCTGGCTGCTGCGCTCGATGCCGCACCCCAACTCGTGTGGGTGCAACTGCCGTTCGCCGGCATCGAGAACTTCATGCACCTCGTCGACCACGATCGCGTGTGGACGTGTGGCAAGGGCGTGTACGCCGAGCCCGTCGCCGAACTCGCGCTGACGCTCGCCCTCATGGGGCTGCGCCACGTGGGTTCCTACTCTCGGGCACTGGCCTGGAGCGGGCCGCACGGCCGCAACCTGTTCGGGGCGAACGTCACGATTCTCGGCGGCGGTGGCATCACCGAGTCGCTCATCAGGCTGCTGCAGCCGTTCGAGTGTCACATCACCGTGGTGCGAAACCGGGTGGCTCCGATGGACGGTGTCGACGATGTGGTCGAGAGCGACCGCTACGTCGACGCGCTGGCCGGTGCCGACGTGGTGTTCGTGGCGCTGTCGCTGACCCCCGACACCGAGGGCATGATCTCGCGTTCGGAACTCGAGCAGATGCAGCCGCACGCATGGATCGTCAACGTCGCCCGCGGGCGGCACATCGTCACCGACGATCTCGTGTGGGCACTGCAGCACGGTGTCATCGGCGGCGCAGCGCTCGACGTCACCGAACCCGAGCCGCTTCCCGAAGGCCACCCGCTCTGGACGATGCCGAACTGCATCATCACGCCGCACGTGGGCAACACTCCGGCCATGGCCGTGCCGCTGTTGAGCGAGCGCATCACCACCAACGTCCGCCGTTTCGAGGAGGGCGAGGAGTTGGTGGGGCCGGTGCACGTCGACCTCGGGTACTGATCGTGCTCGATGCCTCAGCACTCGCCGGGGCCCTCGCCGACGACACCCGCCGGGCAGTGTTCTCCGCGGTGGCGCTCGGCGCCGGCACCGCCGAGGAGGTGGCCGAGATGGCCTCGCTGTCGCACGCCGAGGTGGTGAAGGCACTCGGCAAACTCCTCGATGTCGGTGTCGTGTGCGTGGTCGACCGAACGCTGCGCATCGACGGCGACGGTGTGCGGGGCGCTGCCCGCGCTGCTCGGGTGCGTCCGCCGCGCACCGAACACGAGGGCCAGTCGGCCGAGGCGCGCAAGGTGCTCGACGTGTTCGTGGTGGACGGCCGACTGACGTCGATTCCCACCGCGCACGCCAAGCGCATGGTGGTACTCGACTGGCTGGCTCAGGAGTTCGAACCCGGGCATCGCTACACGGAGGCCATGGTGAACCTCACGCTCGGACAGCGGCACGCCGACACGGCGGCGCTCCGTCGCTACCTCGTCGACGAGGGGTTTCTCAGTCGCGAGGCCGGCGAATACTGGCGCTCCGGAGGCAGCACCACCCGCTGAACCAGACCTAGGGTGACGCCATCGGCTCGCTCTACGACCTCCTCGGTGTCAGCCCCGACGCATCGGCCGCCGACATCCGCGCTGCATATCGGCGCGCGGCGCGCGAGCACCACCCCGACCGGCACGGCGATCGTTCGGCCTCCCGGATGGCGGCGGTGAACTCGGCATGGGAGGTGTTGGGGGATCCTCGCCGCCGCGCGGAGTACGACCGGCGGGTGTCGGGTGGTGTCGCGTCGTCGCCGGACGGGAGCGGGTCTGGGCGGGCCGCCGACCCTGCTCCGATGCGCTCCAGCGAGCCCTCCTACAACCCTCTGGCTCGCTACCAGGACCCGCCGAGGTTCCCGTGGCGGTTCATGGGGGTGCTCTTCCTGCTCGGTGTGGCGTTCGTGGTGGTGGGCATCATCACGGCCTCGGACCCGAAACCGGCCGTGGTCGACAACCTGCTCGAGGTCGGCAGTTGCGTGGCGATCGAGCCGAACGGCGACGCCGCGGAACGACTGTGCGACGAACCGAACGACGGCGTCGTGACCACCCTCATCGTCGACGATTCGCTGTGTCCGGCGGGCACCGAACCGCACCGTGATCGGCAGGGCCTCGGCACTGTGTGCGTCACCCGTGGCTGACCCGGCCGGGTGGCATTGTGGAACCCTGCTGCTAGATTCATCGCCCTGTGAGGGCGATTAGCTCAGTCGGCTAGAGCGCTACGTTCACACCGTAGAGGTCACAGGTTCGAGCCCTGTATCGCCCACCATCATCGCATCCCGGCCCCGCACCAGCGGGGCCGATGCCGTTTTCGCCCCTCGTACGCCCGGCTGCCGGACACCGCGGAGAGCGCACCGGCTCGGCTGCGCTCGGCTACCGTGCAGCCCGTGGCGAGACTGTGTGAGCGACCCGGGTGTTCCGACCGGGCAGAGGTGGCCT